>JBGSJT010000678.1:0-2683 GCA_041741715.1 Pirellulaceae bacterium
GGAAGCATCGTTAGAAGTTGGGCCGCCATCAACACCCTTTCATGAAACGGTTGCGTCGGGACGCCGTTCGCTCGATCAACCAGTGAGTCCTTCACTTCGCAATTTGCAATCAGGTTTTCATTCGTCAGTTGGTGCGGAAAAAATTGCCGTACAGGAGCAGCCAACAGAGGCCTACGCTGCCCTACGTTCCGACGCCAACCTGCCGTTCAACGCCAAAGCAAAATCGGCTTGGATTGCGGCCCTATTCATTTGGTTCTGGTTTGTCGGAATGTTGACGCTTGTTGCCTGTCGAGTTCGGAATTGGCTTCTCGGTGGTCGATTGCTCCGAACAAGCAGTTCCAATTGTAGTCCGGCCGTGACGCACGCCTTCAACCAAGCGCTTGGTCAGCAGCGACTCCTTCAGGCACCGAGACTGCTTGTTTCTCAGAGAGTTGCGGCCCCAGTTGTGATTGGAACATTTCGGCCAGCAGTGATTGTCCCATGTGACATGCTTCTCCGTCTATCCGAGCATCAAATGAGATTGGTACTTGCCCATGAATTGTCGCATATCGCGCGAAAAGATCATTGGGTGGTGGGATTGCAAGTCGCGGTGACGACCGCCTATTGGTGGAATCCACTGGTGTGGATCGTATCCCGTAAAATTGCCTTGCTGCGCGAGCTAATATGCGACGACATGGTATTGCAGCATGAACCTGCTCCCCGTGATTACGCCGAATCTATCATTACATTGGCCGAGCAACGAGCTGGGCAAATTCCTTCGGGAATCAGTTTGTCGTCGGTGAGTGAGTTGGAACAACGCATTCGGCGCATCATTTCACATCGAGTTCCTGGACTGGAAACAAAACTTGGTCGCACTGCGATTGCAGGCGTTTGGCTTTTTGCCCTAGCTTTGACAGCTGGGGTGATCATTGCTCAAGTGCCGTCCGCGCCGACCGAATCGAAAGTCGATCAGTTTGGCGATCCGCTTCCCTCCGGTGCGACTGCTCGACTCGGCACGGTGCGGTTTCGTCAAGGCGATGAAGTGAGTCAGATTGCTTATTCCGCTGACGGAAAAATGATCGCGACGACTGAAGGTACGCAGATCATCCTGTGGAACGCGGAAACAGGCGAACGAATCCGCAAGTTTGAGGGAGCAGCAGGTTATGGCAGACAATCTGGTGGCCACCTTTCATTTTCGCCAGATAGCCATGAGATCGCCATGCAAGGAATGTCGGGGGTGAAGCTCTTCGAAACGGCAACGGGATTTGAGCTTGAAACTCTCACGGGCAATACGGCTGAACTACCAATAAACCCTTTTGGAAGTGGTGGACCGGCCGCATATTCGCATGATGGACTGCAAATTGCCGCTGTAAGTGGCCGTGGTATCAATGTGTTCGACACAAACACTACCAGCGTGGTAGTCCAAGGTGAACTGATGGGCCGGCGCTCTCAAATCCAGGATCTCTGTTGGTCACCGGATGACGTTTACGTCGCTGCGGCCGCTCTTGAGCCAGCCATCGAAATTTGGAAGGTCAGAGCAGGCTCTCAAGCGAAGGACAACAATCTAACGGATGATTCAGTCGGGAAAATCGTTCGCCGCTTCGATCGGCCAGACATAGCAGAAAGAAGCTTTACCCGGTGCGTGCACTTCGCACCGGACGGAAAGACAGTCTGGGCGATGGTAGGAGACCGAATGTGCATTTGGGACTTCGAGACCGGGGAAATCGTCTCGACCTTTGAGACGGGATTTAAGTACGTCAGTGATATGGTGCTCTCGCCTGATGCCAGACGCATCCTCATTGGCGGAAGCCAGGCTGATAACAAGGGATTAATCCGAGTTTACGACGTTACAGATTTTCGAAGGCCGAAGCTATTGCGTGAAATTAAGACAGAACTCTGGCTTCTGCGCGGACTCGCAGTCGATGCCAAATTTGAAAAAGTGGTTGTGGGTGCAGTTTATCCGACAATTCTCCAGTGGAATATTCTGACGGGAGAGCCGATCGCTTCCGATCTCACCGGCTTTGGCCATTCCGCCCCAATTTACACCGGCGTGTTCACTTCTGATGACGAATACGCCATTACCTCTGGCCCCAACCGAGAGTTGCTATTCTGGAACGTTGCTTCGGGCAAATACACAAGGAAATGGGAAATGGAACGCAGCGCCGATCATATGGTGTTCACCCGCGATGGTCAGTATGCATTTACCAAGTGGTCAAGCGGCGGCCAAATCGACATGCACGAGGCTGAGACCGGAAAGACAATTCGGACGTTCGATAAAGGTGCAACACACGTAAAAGCCTTTGTTCTTAGTCGCGATGGAACGCAACTTGTGTCCGTCGACACAGCATCGCAATATACATGGAGCAGTATTGGTGGAAATGAAACGATTCATGTATGGGACGTTGAATCTGGAGAATCTGTTCGCGAGTTTGGTATTGCAACTGCGAGTACTCAGTCGGCAGTTCTTGTCGAAGATCGATGTTTGCTGGTTACCGGCTCCGGCAATGGTGAAATCCATGTGACAGATCTCGCGACAGGCAAAAATGTCGCGCTCTTGTTGGGGCATGAGCACAGCGTCGAGTGCATGCTATTGACGCAAGACGGTTCGACACTGGTGACGGGGAGCCTAGACCAGACGATTCGAGTATGGGACACCGAGACTTGGCGGCTTTCTCGAACAATGCGTGGCCATCGCCGCGCATTG
>JBGSJT010000679.1:0-15729 GCA_041741715.1 Pirellulaceae bacterium
CGCCTATTGGTCCAAAGACGATCACGACTTTCGCTTCAACGAATCGGACAACTCGACCGACCGTGCGCCATTGCCGCAAACCGGCATCGACATGTTCCGAGAGCAATTGCCGATCGTCGCGACGGACAGCGACAAGCCGACTTACCGCACGCATCGCGTTAGCAAGTCATTGCAAATTTGGATCAGTGAGGGACGTGATTTTCGATCGCCCAACGAGATGGCCGACGGTCCTGGGAAATCACTGTGGGGCGCAGAGCAACGCGAGTGGTTAAAGTCGACATTGAAGGCGAGTGATGCAAAATGGAAGATCCTGATTTCGCCGACACCGATGGTCGGTCCTGATGACGGAGCCAAGATCGACAACCACGCGGACCTGAGTGGCTTTCGACAGGAGGCCGACGCGTTCTTCGCTTGGCTGAAGCAGAACCAGATCAACAATTTGTTTTTAATCTGCGGTGATCGCCACTGGCAGTATCACAGTATCCATCCCTCGGGTATCCACGAGTTCGCGTGTGGAGCCCTGAATGACGAGAACGCTCGAATGGGTGTTCCGCCGGGCGCGAAAAACGGATCGGACCCGAAAGGCCTGATCCGACAACCCTACACATCGCCTGAACCTGGCGGCGGCTTTCTGCAAATCGTTGCGGGCCAGACGCTCGAGGCCACCCTCTATGATGATCACGCGATGGAACAATATCGCGTTCGTTTCCCGCAGGAAAAGTAGAAGCCGCTCGGCGAACGGCAATCAAAAACTTGAAAACACACGACCCAGCTCCCATGTCAAAATTAAGATTTCCGTTGCTTGCCGCCTGGATCGCCTGTGTTCTGGTTCCTTCCACAGTGCTGTCCGAACAAACACCGCCGAACATCGTATTGATGATCGCCGACGATATGAATTGGGATGA
This sequence comes from Pirellulaceae bacterium, assembly GCA_041741715.1. Taxonomy (GTDB): domain Bacteria; phylum Planctomycetota; class Planctomycetia; order Pirellulales; family Pirellulaceae; genus Aureliella. The sequence goes on from JBGSJT010000679.1 coordinate 906, forward strand.
CAGTGGTGCGTACGGGCACCCGGCGATTCGCACGCCCAATATTGATGGTTTAGCGAAAAGTGGGCTGCTGTTTCAGCACGCCTATTTAACGACGAATTCCTGCAGTCCCTCCCGGGCCAGCATCATCACGGGCAGGTATCCGCATAACACCGGTGCCGAACAACTGCACTGGCCCATCCCCGAAAACAGCCAAACGTTCCCTCAGCAGTTGCAGGCACTCGGCTATTACACCGCCGCGGCCGGCAAGTGGCACATGGGCGATGCGGTTCGCGAACACTTCGACCAAATTTACGAGGCGTCCACCGACGGCTTTGTGCTTCCCTCTGGCAAAGACGGCGAACCACCGAAGATGGTCGCCGCACAACCGAGCGGATGTGAAGATTGGGTACGAGCACTCGATGAGCGAGACAAAGCGAAGCCGTTCTTTCTTTGGTTGGCTTCGCTCGACCCTCACCGCGAATACACCGCGGGCGCCCTCGATCCGCCGCACACACCTGAAGACGTGATCGTGCCGCCGCACTTGCCCGACACGGCGGATGTTCGCGAAGACCTGCGACTGTACTACGACGAGATCGGACGTTTGGACTCTTACGTCGGCAAGGTCTTGGCGAGACTGGACTCGCAAGGCATCGCGGACAACACCATCGTGCTATTCATCAGCGACAACGGACGCCCGTTTCCCCGTGACAAGACAACGCTCTACGACGGAGGCATCCGCACTCCCTGGATCGTGCGTTGGCCAGCCAAGGTTGCGGCTGGACGAACGACCGAAGCGTTGGTTAGCGCGGTGGACATCGCGCCGACCTTCCTGGAATTGGCGGGCGGAAAGGCCGACGCGATCCCGAGTGAGGGAAGCAGCTTTGCGGCGGTGCTCAGCGACCCGACGACGTCGCATCGTCAGTATGCGTTTGGCGAAGATCATTGGCACGATTACGAGGACCACGCACGCTGCGTCGTCGACGGTCGCTTCAAACTGATCCGCAACGACTATTTCGACCTGACATCGACGCCTTCGGCCGATGCCGGTCGAGGGCTTTGTTGGCAAGACATGCTGAGACTCAACCACGGGGGCAAGCTGACGACGCAGCAACAAGCATGTTTCCTTTCGCCTCGTCCCCGTTGGGAACTGTTCGATTTGCAACGAGATCCGGGTGAACTGAACAATCGCATCGGCGATCCCGCCTACGCTTCGGTGAGGACGAGGCTGCAAGGGGCGTTGGATCAATGGACGGAAGAGACGGGCGACTACATCCCGACAAAACGAACGCCGGATGAGTTCGATCGAGTCACGGGTGAACCCGACGACAGCGTCCGCGTTCGTCCGCGACCATCCAAGCAAGAGATGTTCGGAACCAACGGAAAGTACTGATCAAAGCGACCGGGAGTCTCAGCAACGCCGTGTCCACGTGGAATCGCCGCGGATGGTTTCATGCCTTGTTTAGCGAAAATTCATGTTTTCCCAAAAAACGCTGTGACAAACACTGCTTTTGACCCTAATAAACCGAGTGGGGGAGATTTCGGGCCAAGTTCGGCCCGAGAAAAGTCTTTGCCTTCGTGACACTTTTCTGGATTGGTATTTCTCATAACACCCTTCCAAAGTCGTCAATCAACTTATCCACGGAGATTCAGCGTGTCGTTGCAAATCATTTATCGTGCCCTGATGGCCGCCATGTTCATCACGGTGTCTCTTGGGAAAGTTCAGGCCGACCTTGTTACCTTTGGTCCCGAGACGTTTAGCCCCGCTCCATCGTCGACAGAAGGTAACACTGGTACAGGCACGGTGATGGGGACAAATACCGCCGGCCTGCTAGGGTTCTGGCAGCCCAACACCGGCAACGCGAATGGCATCAGTTCTTTTGGTTCGGATGCATGGAATTTTGCTGCGGTCACCGTCGGCAACGGACAGCATAGAACCAGCGGTTTATTGCTTGACCTAAACGGTCTTGACGCAGGCACTTCAACGGCAAAATTTGACGTCAGCAACTTTGTGGCTGGAACCTCGACCAGTGCATCTTCCAATTTTCAAGTCTGGCAGTTCTCGGGTCTGGGCACTGTCGCTTCGGGTAATACCGTTACGGTTGACTTTGGCGATGGTAACTCGAATAACCAATTGGATGTCACGACGCAAGGTGCCTCTAGCGTTTCGTTGCTGAGCCAACAACTGATCACGGGCAATCAATTGGGATTCAGTCTCGACTTCACAACAACTTCAGCATCTGCTTCGAGTTACCTCTATTTGACATGGAACAATACAAAGAACGGCACCGGATTAACTGGGAACGCGTTTAGTGTTGACAACCTGAGTGTCACGGCCGTACCTGAACCGTCTTCGATCGTTCTCATGGGGATCGGGGCAATTGGTATGGTGTTTCATCGCAAACGTCGGGCGAAGTCGCACCCGACCGTAGTTGCATAGGCGTTGGTTGGATGGTCAATAGGTTCCGAAAGTCAATGCAAAGCCATTCATGAGCATCACACGTCGCGTGCTATTGAAATTGACTCCGCTAGTCTTTTGGCGCAGTTCGCCGTCGTCGGTCATCGGCGCAGAGCCCGAAGTCGCGCTCCCTTTCGGCCCGACCTTCCCGTCGCTTGATTCACTCGCGATTGGCGAGTGGTGGAAGGCGAAATTGCCAAAGAAAGGGACTTTGCCACCGTCGATGAACGTGGCGCGTGACGAAGTCGTTGCCTTCGCCCTTTACACGCATGACAACGGGGTCCTGAAGCTGACCGCGCAGTTCTTCCCGCTTATGCCCGGTGAAGAACGCATCGCGAGACTGGAGTTTCAACGCGACGGAGTGTGGTCAGAAGTTGCCAGCGAACCGATCCTCTATCCCGGTTGGAGCGCCCACTTTCGCATCGAGGACTGGGACAACTCGCAGAACGTGCCTTATCGCGTGCGACATGGGGACAAGGCGATGTTCGAGGGCCTCGTCCGCCGCGATCCGGTGGACAAGAACGAGATCATCATCGCGAACATGTCCTGCAATTCCAGCCGCACCGGCGGCCTGCGTCCAGAGATCGTCGAGCATCTGATCACGCACGATCCTGACCTGTTGTTCTTCGCCGGCGACCAGACTTATCGTCACACCGAACACACCGCCGGTTGGATCGAGTTCGGGCTTCAGTTCCGCGATGTGATCCGCGACCGACCGACGATTTGCATCCCTGATGATCACGATGTCGGTCAGCCCAATCTGTGGGGCGAAAACGGTAAGCAGTGTCTGCGGCAAGATGGCACGGATGGTGGGTTCTTTTATCCCGTGGATTATGTAAACCAAGTCCAGCGCCAGCAGGCTTGGAACCTGCCCGATCCGGTCGATCCAGCGCCGATCCAGCGCGGCATCACGGTCTACTTCACGCGCTTGCGTGTCGGCGGTGTGGACTTCGCCATTCTCGAAGATCGCAAGTTCAAGTCGGGTCCGTTTGGCAAGTTTCCAGAAATGGGACCGCGACCGGATCATATCAACGATCCTGCTTATGACCCCCAAGACGTTGACCTTCCGGGGCTGCAATTACTCGGCGAACGCCAGGAGAAATTTCTGCGAGACTGGGGGCAAGACTGGACAGGCGCTGACATGAAAGTCGTGCTGTCCGCAACTTCGTTTTGCGGTGCGGTTCACATGCATGGCAAGGCCGACAATCGCTTGCTCGCCGATCTCGATTGCAATGGCTGGCCGCAAACGCCCCGCAACCGTGCGCTCGAAGAAATCCGTCGTGCTTGGGCCGTGCATCTTTGCGGTGATCAACACCTTGCCGTCGTCACCAAACAAGGAATTGATGCATACGGCGATGGACCGTATTCCTTCACCAGTCCAGCCTTGGTCAATACGACTTACGGACGCTGGTGGCATCCGCTCGATGGGCAACCAGGTCCCAATTCTGTGGCCGACCGTCCGCTGCCGTGGACGGGCGATTTCAAGGACGGCTTCGGCAACAAGCTCTCGATGATGGCCTATGCCAACCCGCCCGACATCCGTGACGAACGCCAGCGAGCCGATGGTTATGGCATCGTGCGATTCGACAAAGCCACCCAACAGATCACCTTCGAGTGTTGGCCGCGTTTTTCCGATTCCAGCGAAGCCGAAAAAGCACAGTTTCCCGGCTGGCCGATCACCGTCTCGATGGAAAACAACGATGGCCGCAAAGTCGTCGGTTGGTTGCCCGAACTTGTATTCGAAGACGGCGCGAATCCCGTCGTGCAAGTCATCGACGAAACGAAGTCGGAAATCCTTTATACCGTACGCACCCACGGCGGTCGCTTTCATCCGCGTGTTTATTCGTCAGGTAAGCACACCATCAAACTCGGCCAGGAAAAGTCTGATGTGCAAACCCTGGACGGTCTCGAGCCCAAACCGAAAGCCGAGTCCGGCGAGCGATTGATCAAGCTGTAATGATCAAGCAAGTCCGCCACATTCCACCCTCGCTTTAACGTCCTGACATCAGCTTAAGATCTCGCGAACAACCAGTGTCGGATTTTGAATGTGGAATAGGCTTCCGCAGCTTTGCCTTTCCCAGGGACTAACGATGAAGTACGCACTCTTACTTTTTTCGTCCATTCTATTGGCGATGTCGGCGACGCAGCACACTTGCGGGGCATCATCCACCGTGCTTTATGTTTCCGAGAGTGGCGAGAAACGTATCGCTGTCTATACGGTCAATGCGCAGAGTGGTGAGCTATTGCGTCGTGGCGAAGTGGATCTGCCGGGAACGCCGGGCAGTCTAGCAATCAGCGCGGATCGCACGCACCTCTATGCTGCACTGCGAACCAGTAAGCAGTTTGTGACGCTGACCATCGATCGCAATTCCGGCATGCTGGATGATCCGATCGTTTGCGATGCGGGTATGAACGCGGCATTTTTGCAGGTGGACAATACGGGTCGCTGGCTGCTCGCCGCTTCCTTTAGCGAGGGCGTCGTCACGCTCAGCCGGATCAAGAACGGCGTGATCACGGGAGCACCGATTCAAATCTTAGAGACTGGCAACAAAGCACACTCCATTCGTATTGACCCAACCAATCGATTTGCTTTCGTGCCGCATGTCGGCGAGCTGAACAAAGTCGAACAACTTCACTTCGATCCGGTCGCGGGTACTCTCGCGCCAAATTCGCCTACGTCGATGGCGTGCGAAACCGCTCAGGGACCGCGGCACATGCAGTTTCACCCCAATGGGCGCTGGGTGTATCTGGTGAACGAGCAAGGCCAGAGCGTATCGTTGTGCGACTATGACTCGAACGCGGGCACTTTGAAGATTCGTCAAACGCTCTCGACGACGCCGCCAGAGTGGGACAAAACGAAGGGCGCGAGCGCGGACATTCACCTCAGCGCGGACGGGCGGTTTGTGTATGCGTCCAACCGCGGCCACGATAGTCTCGCCGCCTTCGCGATTCACCCTGATTCGGGTGAACTGAATTCCCTAGGCCAGACGCCGACGGAAAACGCACCACGCTCTTTTTGCCTCACGCCCGCCGATCGTTTTGTAGTGGCGGCTGGCCAGGGATCCGACCGGCTGGCCGTCTATCGTCGCGACACCATGGCCGGGACGCTCACTCCGCTCAAGATCTACGACTGTGGCAAGAAGCCCGTCTGGGTATTGGGCGTGAAAATTGAATGAACCGTTTTCTCCCTACGAGAAAACCATTCTGCTAAAACACTGGCTCCTCAATTCAACAACTATGAAACATATTTTTCCTCTTGTCATCGGCATTCTGCTGGCTTCATCGACCTCAATGATGCAGGCGGCCGATGTGCCTCCACACGACCGGCCCAACATCGTTTTCATTTTGGTCGATGATGCGGGCATCGGAGATTTCTCCGCCTACGGCTGTAAATATGGCGTCACACCCAACATAGATCGACTGGCCAGCGAAGGAATGAAGTTCACCCGCGCCTACAGCGGCAGCGCGGTCTGTGGTCCGTCACGTTGTGTGCTAATGACCGGGCAACATACGGGGCATACCTTGCGTCGCGCCAACCAAAGCAAGGACGGCCTGCTCGCATTGCCGGCTGATCAGATGACCGTAGCCCGATTACTGCACGACGCGGGCTATGCCACGGGTGGTTTCGGCAAATGGGGACTCGGTAATCCGGACACGACAGGTGTCGCAGAGAATCAAGGCTTCGATGTTTTCTTTGGCTACTACGACCAGAAACACGCCCACGATTACTACACCGACCATCTCGTTCAAAACAGTGTCGATGTACCCATCAAGCAATCCGGCAATCGCACGTGGGAGGACTATTCGCACACCCACATCGCCAATGAGACACTCCAATTCATTGAGCAAAACAAAGACCGACCCTTCTTTTGTTACGCCGCGTGGACACCGCCGCACGGGGACTATGTCATTCCAGAAAACCCTGCCTTCTCGCAGCAACCGTGGCCGGAGGAGGCCAAGAATTATGCTGCCATGGTGGCGCTCGCCGATAGGGATGTCGGCCGCGTGATGCAGAAACTGAAGGACTTGAACATCGATGACAAGACGCTTGTGATCTTCAGTTCCGACAATGGTGCTAACCAGGAATTTGTCAAGCCACTGCGCAGCACCGGAGGACTGCGCGGCCACAAGCGAATGCTTTACGAGGGTGGCATTCGCGCTCCGTTCATCGCACGTTGGCCAGGCAAGATTCAGCCGGGCACGAGCAGCGACCTGCTCACCACGTTCGTCGATTTCCTTCCAACGGCGGCTGACTTGTGTGGAGTTACGATGCCTCAAGGCCTCGATGGTTATTCGATTGTGCCGACCTTAGTCGGGCAAGTTCAACAAGTGCAGCATCCATCGCTTTACTTCGAAATCTATGAGCCCTATTTCCAGCAGGCCGTGCGAATGGGCGATTGGAAAGGTTACCGACTCGGCACCCAAGCCCCGCTGGAACTCTACGACCTCCAAGCCGATCCCATCGAAATGCATGACGTCGCTGCCGCCCATCCGGACATTGTGCAGAAAATCGAAGACATCATGGCTGCGCAACACACGCCTTCCCCGCACCGGAACAACCCGCTTCCAAGAAACCGAAAATGAATAAGAAAGCCGAGTCTTTATCTGAATTGTTGAACGAGGAGAAGTCAAATGCGGCAGCGTACGAATAGTAAATACAAGATGCGAGATTGTCTCAATTCCATCCTCGTCAACCTGCTACTAATACCGCTGGTCACGTTCGCTGCCGAAGCCGCACCACCGTCCACCAAGTCGGGTACGGATGTCGCCGCCGAATCGAACCCTCGACCCCACTTCCGATATGAGCAGGGTCCGTTGGTCATGACGGAGGACGCGTTGCGCGATGCAAACGGCGGATTCACGCTGGAACAGCTTCCAACGCCAACGCCCCAGTGTCAGCGAAAACTATCAGGCGACGTCACACCGCTCACTGAGCGCATGTGGAACATCGCCCTCGATGATGTGGAACGCAATCAGGTGACTCATGAGTCGGGGGCGGTCTTTTTTGGCGCTGGCACCCGGTACGGTGATCGGATTTATACGCGCGACATCTCGATTGCGGGCGTGCTGGGGGTGAATCGCCTCTACCCCAACGAGATGTTGTCCTCGCTCAAGCTGACCCGTGATATTCGCAAGGCATTGGGCTACAAGGTTTCGGCTCCGCATGTCGTCCGTGAGATCGATGTCGCATGGGAAGTGATTGCGGAGGAGGACTGGGAAGTCATGGCGAAATACAAGACCAACTCTTACACCCGAGCCACCGATGACGTGGTCTGGCTCTGGGCGGCAGATGACCTCTTTACACGCCGTCGGGAGATTGCCGATTGGGACTGGATGCTTGAACATGGCGAACTTTTTTTCAACGTGTTCTATGCGCCTTGGTTCGACAAATCGGACGGTCTTTACCGCGGTCAACCGCTTTACCACGACATCACCAACTCCGCCTATCCGAAGGGCATGACAATCGCAGATTGCGTGTTGCTCAAGGCGCTTTCTACGAATTGTCTCTACTACCGCGGCTTGCTCGCCATGGCCCATGCCTGCGAAAGCTGCGGCCGGCCAGCCAATGAAAAACAGCGTTGGCTCGACCGCGCGGTGGCCCTCAAGCTCGCGATCCAGAAGGAATTCATCAAGCCCGACGGCACGCTTGCTTATTACAAAGATCGCCAAGGCGAACTCATGCCCAACCGCGAAATCCTGGGGACTGCGTTCGCCGTGGTATTCGGAATTGTAGAAGGCGATGCCGCGAAGTCCGCCTACGCGGACTATCCCATAACAGACAAAGGCATTCCGCTCTTCGCTCCTTTCATTCCTGGCAACAAGGGGCCGCACAACATGGCCAGTTGGCCGTTCTGCGACACCTTTTTTCTGTGGGGAAAATCTGTGGCTGATGGTGGCGACTACACCGACCAAAACGCAGCCTTGCTCGCGCGATCGCTGGGAACCGCCTTCAGACCGAAAAAAGCCAAGGAGGGCGAAGAATGGGATACGGGCTTAGGCTCCTTCCACGAAAAGATCACGCTGCCGGACGGCTTGATCGATGGCTCCGGTCACCAACTTTGGTCCGCTGCCGCGTTTGTCAATGTCTGCGTCCGCGCCAAACTCATTGAGTGAATCGCCAAGGAAACCAGCGACCACGAAACCACGACCTCCTGAGCGAGAACGCTCGCCGCAGCAAAAGCCGCCAATGAAACGAGAATGGACAATGGCGAAAACGATCAAACGAATCTTTGTTGCCTGGCCTTTACTTGCCGGATTCGCATCCGTCGCTTTGGCGGCTGGGCCTCGGTCGCCAAACATTCTGCTCATTCTCGCCGACGACATGGGATACTCTGACCTCGGATGCATGGGATCAGAAATCAAGACGCCAAATCTGGATCAGCTTGCGAGTAACGGAATCTTGTTCACGCAGGCGTACAACACAGCCAAATGCTATCCGACCCGTGCCAGCCTTTTGACCGGCGTCTACTTCCAGCGGACCGACCAGGACTTCGCCAAGACAACAACGCTCGGCGAGATGTTGAGACCGGCGGGTTATCACACCCTTTGGAGCGGCAAACACCATGCGGGCTTCGATCCACGCTCGCGCGGTTTCGATCGGTTTTACGGATTCCTCGGCGGGGCAATCAACTGTTGGAACCCTGGCGTAACTGCAGTGCCAGGAGCCAAAGAGCCGGCCTACATCGGAGGCACCAAATGGGTGCTCGATGAACCAAGTGTCGTTGAAGATTTTGTTCCAGATCAAGTCGATTGGTACTCCACCGACGCATTTACCGACAAGGGTATTCAGTGGTTGAAGGAAACAAAAGACGACGGCAAACCGTTCTTGCTGTACATGGCGTACAACGCGCCGCACTGGCCGCTGCAAGCACCGCAGGTAAACATCAACCGCTGCAAAGGGCGTTATGACAACGGATACGATGCCATCCGCAATGCCCGTTATGAGCGCCAGATTGCATCAGGGTTGTTCGATCCGGCAATCACGAAACTTCCGCAGCCCGAGTATGACCAACCGTGGGATGAACTCGCACCGCGGCAGCGCCGTCGCCGCATTGAGCAGATGGAAGTTTATGCCGCCATGGTCGAGCGATTGGACGAGAACATCGGCCGGCTGATCGAACTGATGCGCGAACAAGGGCGACTCGAAAACACCTTGATCCTGTTTCTCTCCGACAACGGCGCCTGTGCGGAAACACCCACCAATCGGGTGAAAAACTATTCAGCTGATGCGCCCGTCGGCGGAGTCGAGAGCTATGAGTCATACGGTCAGGGGTGGGCGTGCGTCGGTAACACACCGCTGCGAAAGTACAAGCAAGACAGCTTTGAAGGCGGTATCTGTACCGCAATGGTTGCACACTGGCCGGGCGGAATTCACGCACCTGGACGGATCAACCGGGATCCCGTCCACCTGATCGATCTCATACCGACAATCGCCACAATCTCGGGGGCGAAGTCTCCAGACGATCTTACCGGCGTCTCGATCGTGCCAGCGTTCAATAACACCCCGATCGCTCGGGACAAAGATCTGTTCTGGCAGTTTGGATCGGGACAGGCTATCCGTCGCGGCGACATGAAACTGGTCTCGCAGAAGCAAAGACCATGGGAACTGTACGACTTGGCGACCGATCGAACGGAGACCAAAAATTTGGCTTCGCAAATGCCGGAACTGGTCGAGCAAATGGAGACTTCGTGGAACCGATGGTGGATCGATTGCACCGGTTCCGAATACTCAACCAAACAGAACCGGCAGCGGCAAGGGAATACGGAATGACAAGACAATTCATCATCCTGTTAGCGAGAACCTACTAAGATGCGCCCCATTAGTTTTTTCCTTGTAGCGCTACTTTGCTTGTGGTCAACGGTTGCCATCCAAGCCGACGAGCCGAAGCTCAATGTCCTACTGATTCTCACCGATGACCATAGCTATCCGCACGTCGGTTGTTATGGGAACGAGGACATCCTGACGCCGAATCTCGACAAGTTCGCGACGGAGGGAATGCGTCTCGACCGCGCCTATGTGACTTGTCCGCAATGTGTGCCGTCGAGGGCGAGCATCTTCACCGGGCGCTCGCCGGTAGCGATTGCCATGTCCCGTTTTTCAGCGCCGCTGCCGCGCGATATCAAGACGTATCCCGAGGCGTTGCGGGCGGCAGGCTGGTTTACCGGTGTCGCCGGTCGCACCTATCACATGGATGGCGCGGTCACGACAATGCCACCGGAAACACAGACGGTGTTTGAGAAATACAAACTCGTCACGTTTCCCGATCGCCTCGACTATGTGAAGAGCGGCAGCGGCAGTGAAGTCGGGCTTGCACAGTTCCGTGAGTTCCTCGATCTCAAGCCCGCAGCGCAGCCGTTCTTCATGCAACTCTGTTCAAACGATCCGCATCGTCCGCTCAACACACACGGCCCGGTGAAACATGATCCGAAGCAGATTCAACTTCCCTCGCATTACCCCGACACGCAACTGGTGCGTGAAGACTTCGCCCGCTATTACGACGAGATAGCGCACTTTGATGAGTTCTTTGGTGCCGTGATGGCTGAGCTGGAAAAACGCGGCCTCGCGGCGAACACCATTGTCGCCTTCATGGGCGACAACGGTGCTGCACAATTTCGCGGCAAAGGCACGCTCTATGAGTTCGGCATCCGCGTGCCGCTGATCGTGCGCTGGCCGAGACAGGTGAAGCCCGGTTCGTCGTCCAGTGAACTCATCAGTGGCGAAGATCTTGCCCCCACTTTTCTCGAAGCCGTCGGCCTTCCTGTTCCGCCAGAGATGACAGGGAAAAGTTTTGTGAAGCTGCTGCGAGGCGAGCAATTTGAAGGGCGGCAGTTTATCTTCGCCGAGCGGGGCGCGCACGGCACAAACCTGCCGGGCAACGCTGCGGATTTTGACCTCGGACGCGTCGTGGTGAGCAAAACGCATAAACTGATTTACAACGCACTCGGCGAGCTTCCGCATTGGCCTGTGGATTTCGCCAAAGACGAATTTTGGAAAGAGCTCGCCCAAATGCACGAGGCCGGGACGCTTGATGCACAACTCGACAAGCTCTATTTCGCCCCGACGCGCCCAATGTTCGAACTTTACGACCTTGCGAATGATCCCAGTGAATTGAATAACCTCGCGGGCAACTCGGACGCCGCGACTTACGAACGTGAACTTAAGGCCGCGATTCAGGAATGGATGATTGTCCAGCGCGATTTCCTGCCGCTGCCCGTGCCGGCAAAAAGGGGTGGGAAAGGCAAATTGGAATAATCCACCCCAGTCCCATGGACCAACCCAATGATATGAACCGCATCATTCTACGAACGCTCCTTGCGATCACGCTGGCGTACCCAACCTTGCTCCCTGCTGCTGAGCTTTCGAAGCCAGCAGCAAAGCCAAGCATCCTCATTATTCTCGCAGACGATCTCGGCTGGTCCGACCTCGGGTGCTACGGGGGTGAGATCCACACGCCGAATCTCGATTCGCTCGCCACGGGTGATCAAGTTGGTCTCGGCCGTCTTCGTGGCCTCGGTCAAACATCGTGTCGGTTCGCTGTTCATATCAGTGCCCGAAAAACGGCTGCATTGGATTAACTAATGCAGCCGTGGCGTGAATTTGATTATTTTCGACGACTATTCTTCTTCGCCGACTTCGTAGTTCGGTGGCCGGTCGTCGAGGATGCCGGGGTACTTTTATCAGTCCTCGCCACGGTCGCCGGGATGCACGACGGGATAGGGCGGCATGTTGGGGTAGTATTCGCCGGGGTGGGAGGTTGTGTGGTGCTTCGTAGCCGGGCGGGACGTGGTAGGGGTGATCCGGCGGAAGGCGGGGCCAGATGTGGATCGGTGGTACGGCTTCGATCACGACGGGCTATTCGCGTTCAGGCGGCCAAGGCCAATCCTCGGGCCACCAGTCGGGACGCTCGTCGATCGATGAGGCGGAGGTGTCATCGTCAGTGCTTGAGCCTTCATGTGGATCGGTTGGTGGCGGCATTGGTGGTGATGGACTGCCTAGCGGGTCGAATGGTGGAACGAAAGGATGCCATGGCGCCGAGATTTCACCGCTACTTGATCCAGGTGGGAACGTCATCGAATCACACTCCTTTGCGTCGGATTGGGATGCTTGAACGGAACACGCTTGCTGGGACAAAGTCCGCATTGAGGAATCGCTTTGGTTTCGACGAACGATCGAAGATCATCGTCTGTGGAGCTTGGCGGACATGCCTTGTAGTCGCGAAACAGTTGCCATGCAGGTAATGTCTCGATACGCAGTCGTTGCTCCATCAATGCGTGGTAGGCAAGTGCGGGGCACTTGAATAGGCAAGTGCGAAATAGTTGAGTGCACGTTTTCTGCATACAGATTTTGAACGCTGCAGCGGGATTGGAATCGAATGGCATCGGTTTGCCGTCTTCGACTTGGTACTGCCGCATCCAACCGCGATGGGACTGACGGATCTTGATTTGGATGCCGGGATAGTCGGCTCGCCACTGCCAAACTGTTTTCCTCGCTTCGTTGAAACGAGCCAGATAGGGTTCGTGCGTACCATGCTGGCTGACTTCGAGACGGCAGTCGATTTCGACGAGCGTGGCCGGCAAGTCCGGGTGGCGATCAAGGAAGAATCCGTTGGTGAAGAGCATCAAGTTGGCGTTGGGCCACATTTCGCGGGCCAAATGCAAGTGCTCAATCACGTGAGGATTCAACAACGGTTCCCCGCCGAGCAGAGCGAACCCTCCCCGTACACAACCCTCTTCGTTACAAACGCAAAAACTTCTCTCGTCGTTAAGTTCAGAGATAGCAGTGGTTTGCGGGTTCAGAGTCCGTTTCGATCCGCCGCCTATCGTGTGTGCTGGGTTCGAACTTTGGCACGGCCAAAACTTCTCTTGTTCGTAGGTCACGTCTGATCTTGATGGAGTCCGTACGTAACCGGAATCGAACTTCCTGGCCGTTGCTTAACAGCTGTCGACGTGCCGTGGGCTACTTCGCGAGGTGAGAAGGCGTGTCGATTGTCCGAGTTGAGGTAACCAACCCGGCGAGATCCTGCGCACATGACGCACGGCTATGAGTAACTCGGATTGTGGAAATCGAATCGGTTCGTAGGCTTGTTTTTGCGCGGGGTAAAAAAAGGTCGCCACCCCGATTATCCCGTTTTTTGCAAGCGATTTTTGCCCTCGATGATCAACATTGTACACCCGCTTTTGACTCTGTTGGCGTCGCTGACACGACAAGAATTGGCGAAGCAGATTCGGTTTCTAAAAGCTGAGAGCGAGATCCCTCGATCTAAGTTGCCCAGACGCGTTATTCTCGCTGATCGCGAAAGACGAACGCTGGTGAAGCACGGCAAGAAGCTTGGCGGCAAGATCAATGATGTGATGTCGATCGTTTCGTGCTCGACGTTTCGCAAGTGGGCACGAAGCATGGAAGATGACGCACCCGCGCCAACTATACGCGAAACGAAACGAGGCACTGGGCAGCCGAAGCTGGAGGAGGATTTTTCCACACGATCATCCGCATTCGCAAAGAAACGGGCTTTGGCTATACCAAGGTGATGCAGCAGCTTCGGCGACTGGGCGTTCATGTGTCGCGTCAGACGGTGAAGAACGTGATTGTCGAAGCTGGTCTTGGTCCGGTGCCTGGCGACCATCCGGATACTTGGCATAAGTTCTTGAAGCGTCATGCAGAAACGCTCTGGCAATGCGATTTCGCCTGCAAGAAAAGGTGGACCGTCAAGGGTTTGGTAGACGTTTATTTCATGGTCTTCACCATTGCAGTCGGGACAACGCTCGTACTGATGTTCTCGTGTGCGATCAGGCGGTGGCAAAGGATCTCGTGTGCGTCCGGCGTGCCCAGGTTACCCGCCACGTTTCTTCTTGCCTTTCTTGTTTGGCTCTGTTTTGGCTGGCGGCTTTTGAAAGGGCGGAATGACCAACGAAGTCGTGTTAGGACCGATGGTCTTCGTCGCACCTGCCAGTCGCTGCTACAAGGCGAGTAAGGTAATGTACTCAGGGCTCTCCGTAGCAAACTGGCGAGCTTCGTTTTCGCTCAAGCGATTACTCAGCAGCTTTTTCAGTAAACTGGTTTCAACTGGCTGCTCGGCGACGGCGGTCGAATGCGATTCATCCACGATCGCGTAAGCAGAACCAAATTGCCTGTTTTAGCCAAGATCGATCTCAACAGGCTGAATAGTTACGAATTGCGTAGCATGATGCGAGCTGGCTGAACGCTTACGTCGGCGGAGCGACGGGTGACTCTACCAAACAGTCTTCACGATTGACAAACCTGTCAACGCGAGTGAAATACGAGAACACGCCAAGAACGCACAAGCCATATGCCATCGCCACAAGACCGATCGCCAAATCGTATGGCTTGGGAGTCGATAGCGAGAATCGCAATAGAACGGTCGAGATTAC
>JBGSJT010000680.1:0-5094 GCA_041741715.1 Pirellulaceae bacterium
AGAGCTTCAGTCCGCTTCACCCGGCACGTCAATTGTACGGCACAGGATCGTCCTTCAGTCACTTTGGACACGGGAGCCATCCCTCAAAAAATCCAACAGCACATCCTGCCTATCCACGATAAACCCGGATGGACCTAATAATGTCGTAAGCGTGCAACTAAGCTGCAATGAGATTTGGAACTAGGATTTACTCGATGCTGGTAGATGCACCCACCAAATGTTGTGAAATGAACCAAACTTGAAGTTCGTTAGTACGAATGACTTCGCTTACCAAAATGTCGTTCGTTCCGTCGTCACCCGAGTCGATCGCTTGGCGCGCCATCGAACGTGCAGCTTGTAGCGTGATCTCGTGTGCTTGCAGCAACCGCGTCAATTGTGCTTCGGGACACTCACGATCTCTCGGCGTCTGAGGGATGGTTGTGTTATCCACGACATCCTGCGCCATTGCAATACTAATGCCACCTAACGTCATGATGCGTTCTGCAATCGTGTCGACAAGTTCGGCCTGCTCACCAAAATGTTTGTCGAATAGTAGGTGCAGTTGATAAAACATGGGTCCCGAAACTTGCCAGTGATGCTTCTTGTACATGTCTCGCAAGGTCATGGTGTCGGCGAGCAATTGATTCAGATTATCGACTCCTTGTTTTCGAGCGGCGTCATGCAACGCTAGCGGCATGGGTATCAAGTGACCGAATGCCTGAATCGCTCGGGAATTGCGCGTCATGATTGCTGTAGCTGGACTTATATAATCTTTGGTCGTGGTCATTTTTGTAAGTGTCGCGTAGATGTGAAGAAAGGAAGTGAGTCGCAATAATTTGTAGGGTTTAATCAGCCGCCGAGCGTTGGCTCCCGGCTTTCGAGAACCGGGCGCTAACGCGTTTCGGCTCAACTTTACCTTGTGAACAAGTGACCGGCTTAGAACGCGAGTCTTCGTCGATTCAAACTCCAACGGTCATTGGCTCGTTGTGTGCATCCAACTTAATGCCCTGGCTGGAAAGAACGCTTCTGGCTTTTTCAACGTCCTCTTCAGTCCCATGAACAACCAGCAGTAGACGGTCGTTTTTGAGTTCGGTTTCGTACTCAAGCACGCTATTGTTTGGAATGCCGATACTCATCAGTGCGGCACCGAGTGCGCTGAAACCACCGACGACGGTGGCACCTTCAAGAACGCCGACAATCCATGCGACGAGTGGACCAGCGATAAGCACCGGACCAACGCCAGGGATGGCGAAGAATGCCGAGCCAAATAGCATGGACCAAAATCCACCCCAAAGCGCGCCGGCTTTCCCCCAATACATCATTCGATCGCCAGCGTTGTAGTAACCGACCACATGTTCATCGGTGTGATAATCTTTGCCGACGATCGAAAGTTTTGTCATGTCAAACCCGCTCTTTTGAAGTTCGTGAATGGCCACTTCGGCTTTAGAATGCGAACGAAAAACCGCGACTGCTGAGCTGTTGGTTGACATTATCTGATTCCTTTATTTGTACGGTAGGCTTCTTCACGATGGGCTCTCGCCACGACATCACGAAGTGATTGAGTGGATGCATTGTTGGGTAACTCGACATTGCTGAGAATCGAGTCGTTACTGAAACCAGCATGGCGGATTTAGCCATTTATGCTGTGCTCGGACGATTTCGGTCTCGTCTTCACAACTTACAACTGATTGCGTGCCCTACCTGGACACCGAAAACTTGACACAAACGTCGAAATTCTCAGTATCAAGTCAACCGCCGGGCGTAAGCCCAATGCTATCTACTTTGCCGCCAACGGAGCGGTACACAAATTTGCCTGTCCAATCACGAGTTGGCGGAATCCGCCACCTCGGTATCAGCGCACACTCGATGGAGCGACCCTAGGGCACTGTGTAAAACTTATCTTCGTCAACGCGACCCCAATGAACTGAGAAAGCTAACAGGGACAAGTCTTATGTCTGTCAAATTGCGAGAAGAATCGGACGGCAGGATCTTGGTCCTGACGTTGAGCGGCAAACTGGAAAAGGAAGACTACACTCACTTTACGCCCGAGGTGGAGCGTGCAGTCAAAGAGCACGGCAAGATTCGTTTGCTAGTAGAAATGCATGACTTTCATGGATGGACTCTTGGAGCTATGAGGGAGGACATCATTTTCGACATGCATCATTATTCGCACATCGAGCGCCTTGCTCTTGTTGGAGATAAGAAGTGGGAAGCGGGAATGGCAACGTTTTGCAAGCCATTCACCACCGCAACGGTGCGATACTTTGATGAAAGCAAATCAGATGACGCATCATTGTGGATTCACGAAGGCGTCGTTCCAGTGAGTCCGGCGACGTGCTGATGATCGCGGAACACGTTGCACTGTGCTACGTGCGTCGAGTCGGATTTGAACAGAAGGTCGCAGAGTTAACAGAGTCTAGGAGGTGCAGGATGCTTTCTCCGTTTACTCAGTTCTCTCCTGTTCAAACCTAAGCAATTACTCGTGCGAGATATATGCTATGTCTGATGAATCGCGAGTTTTGACAATCAATGCAGGTTCGTCGAGTATCAAAGTTTCTCAGTACCAAATTGTTTCGCCGCTACGTCAAATCTTCAGCGGAATCATTGAACGGATCGGACTTGACGATGCATCCTTTCGAATGAAAGGCTTAAGCCCAGCGGACAGCTTCAACAAATCATTTGCAGTACCGGACCAAGCTGCGGCAGTGTGCCTGCTGATGGACTGGCTTGAACAACGCGGTGGTATTAAGTGTTTGGCCGCCGTGGGCCATCGCATTGTGCATGGCGGGCCGAACTTTAGTCAGCCGCAGCGAATTAACGCCGACATGATCGAGGAGTTGCGCCGGCTCAGTCCGTTTGATCCCGAGCACCTGCCAGCAGAACTTTCGCTATTGGAAGCGTTTCAGCATCGCTTTCCAAACCTGCCGCAAGTGGCATGTTTCGACACCGCCTTTCATCACGATCTGCCGCGTGTAGCCCAACTTCTGCCGATTCCGAGACACTACGAATCACAAGGTGTGCGCCGCTACGGATTCCACGGATTGTCTTATGAATTCTTGATGCAAGAACTCGATCGAATTGGCGATCCGACCGCCAAGTCGGGTTGCGTAATTCTTGCACACTTAGGCAACGGAGCGAGCCTAGCTGCAGTACGCGATGGCAAGTGCATCGACACGACCATGAGCTTCACGCCGACCGCAGGAGTACCGATGGGTACGCGCTCCGGAGATCTCGATCCAGGATTGGTTTTGTATCTGGCGAGGACTGAAAACATGAATGCGGAAAAATTTCATGAAATGGTCAATTCTCACTCTGGCCTGCTTGGCGTTTCGGAAACAAGTTCCGACCTGCGCGACTTGCTAGAACGTGAATCTCAAGACGTTCGAGCGGCGGAAGCAGTCGAGTTGTTTTGTTACGAGATCAAGAAGAGGATCGGGGGCTACACAGCAGCGCTCGGTGGGATTGATACGTTGGTATTTTCCGGTGGGATTGGTGAAAACTCACCACCAGTCCGGAGCCGCATTTGTAGTGGATTGGAATTCCTAGGCATCGAGTTGAACGAAAATTGCAACGCCGAGAACGCCGCATTGATCTCGGCATCAGCCGGCCAAACCGCCGTGCGTGTGATTGCTACGGATGAAGAACTAATGATTGCCCGTTCAATCTGCCGCGTACTGGATGTGACTTCAACGACTCAGGCGAACTAAGAAATTGCCCTGAAATAAATTCCGCAATCAGCCGCCGTGCGTTAGCACCCGGTTCACACCCACCGAAAATTCGCAACCGAGAATGAAAGAGCGCAGAAGTTTGAACAGGAGAACACGAAGGGAACGGAGAAGCATCGCACCGTCTTCCCTGTGTTATCTCTGCGTCCTCCTGCTCAAAAAATTTGATTTGGTGCAGTTCATTTTTAAGATCAGCCGTTGTGCGTTACCACCCGGCTGGTGTCACCATATCGGACGCTAACGCGTTGCGGCTGATTTGATTTTACCGAAACACTTGTTGCGACGTGCTAACGCATATCGACTGATCCCAAAACCGGGAAGCTATTGCGGGACAGTTCCTAAGGTAAATTAATCTTATGCGCAAAGGGCAAAATCAAGTTCCCTGGTGGGAAAGCGGGGTAATCTATCAGATCTACCCCCGATCGTTTCAGGATACCGACGCGGATGGAGTCGGTGATCTTGCTGGCATCGAGTCGCGGCTGGATTATCTTGTCCGCCTTGGCATCGATGCGATCTGGTTGTCGCCGGTTTATCTCTCTCCGATGGCGGATTTCGGGTACGACGTCGCCGACTATTGTGGCATCGATCCCATGTTCGGTGACCTCGCGGGGTTCGACCGTTTGCTTGCGGCAGTCCATACACGCGGACTCAAGTTGCTGCTCGATTTCGTTCCAAATCATTCGTCCGACAAACATCCATGGTTCATCGAAAGTCGGGTGTCGCGAGAAAGCTCGAAACGTGATTGGTACATCTGGCGCGATCCGGCACCCGGCGGTGGACCGCCGAATAATTGGATCAGTGACTTCGGTGGCTCGTCCTGGGAATGGGACGAGACGACCGGTCAGTATTACCTTCATGCTTTCCTCCATTCGCAGCCCGACCTCAACTGGCGTAATCCTCAGGTGCGCGGGGCGATGATGTCGGTGCTGCGATTCTGGTTCGATCGCGGCGTCGATGGGTTCCGGATCGACGTGCTCTGGCACATCATCAAAGCCGAAGGGCTGCCCGACAATCCGGTCAATGAGAATTGGACGCCTCAGCGCACGCAGCGCGACCAGTTGATCCAGCGCTATTCGACTGACCAGCCGGAAGCGCACGCAATCGCGGCTGAGTTCCGTGAGTTGGCCGATCGTTACGGCGACCGTGTCCTGATTGGCGAGATTTGTTTGCCTAACGAGCGTCATGCCCGATGGTACGGTACACCGGAGCGACTCCAAGTGCATCTACCATTCAATTTCCAGCTCATGGAGAATGCTTGGGACGCGGCCTCGCTCAGGAAAATGATTGGCGATTATGAAGTGTCGTTGCCCGAGTTCGGTTGGCCCAATTGGGTCATCGGCAGCCACGACGCGCCGCGGATCGCTGCGCGGATCGGCGAGGCGCAGGCCCG
>JBGSJT010000681.1:0-8083 GCA_041741715.1 Pirellulaceae bacterium
TTGCATGAGTTGGCTGCTCCAGGAGAATTTGAAAGCAGCGTCAGTTCGATGCTGAGCAAATCGTCCAGCGACTCATTGAGCGGCTCAGCAAGGGATTCAGCCGTCGCAAGGAAGGCCGCAGGCTCTAACACCGAACCGATCAAGCTCGACTTTCTCTCGTCTCCGAGCCATCCGGAGATGCTTGGTCGTCTGGGTCGCTACGAGATCGAGCGAGTCATTGGATCTGGCGGAATGGGAATTGTATTAAAGGCCTACGACACGGAACTTAATCGCCCAGTCGCCGTTAAAGTGCTCGCGCGGCATCTGGCGCACAGCGGTGCAGCGAAAGCGAGGTTCGCTCGCGAGGCCAAGGCGGCTGCGGCCGTCGTACACGAACACGTGGTAGCGATTCACAATGTCGAAGCCAACCGCGACCAACCGTTCCTCGTCATGCAGTTTGTTAGTGGTGAGTCGCTGCAAGCGCGTATCGACCGTCAGGGGCCGCTCGATGGGAAGGAGATCTTGCGGATTGGGATTCAGATTGCATCGGGCTTGGCAGCGGCGCACGAACAAGGAGTGATTCACCGCGACATCAAGCCAGCCAACATCCTGCTGGAAGACCGCGTCGAGCGAGCTTTGATCACCGATTTTGGATTGGCTCGCACGGTGGATGATGCGAGTTTAACGCATACGGGCGTCGTCGCAGGGACTCCACATTATATGTCTCCTCAGCAAGCCAATGGGGACTCGACTGATCATCGTACCGATCTGTTCAGTTTGGGATCGGTATTGTACGTCATGGCAACGGGGCATCCGCCGTTCCGCGCCGAACGAGCGATGGGGGTGTTGCACCGGATTTGCCAAGATCGCCAACGGCCCGTCAGCGAAATAAATTGCGATATTCCACACGAGCTTTCCGACTGCATCGATCGGTTGCTTGAAAAGAAGCCTCAGCATCGCTTTGCGTCGGCTACGGATGTCGAACAAACGCTATGTCGACTCTTAGCAAATTGGCAGCAGGGCGGAATTCGGCGTCACAAGCGATTCACTCGATCCTGGCTCAGTTACGTAGCTGCCGCAGCTATCGTCGTCCTGATCGGAGCGATCGCGGTCATTTGGAAGCCCTTCGGAGCTTCGCAACTATCGCATACGAACCGTAGCAATCATGAGCAAGAGCTTGCGAACGAAAGCGTACTTTCGCTGTTGGAGACAACTATTGTGGAGCAACAGGCGATAGAACGCAATCTGCAGGTCCTGGAGTCGTTATCGAGTGAATCCAGCTTTACCCCGCCGCGTGATTCTTTCCGGCAGGGCGTTAAATCGATCGAACGAGAATTGAATGCATTGGATGGGAAAACGTCCAAGTGAAACAAAAGCGACTACGTGAGACTAATCGATGTGTTTACCGTTTAGAATCTTTTAAACCTGGAGACCTCAGATGAAAAAACGACTGGCATTTTCAGCACCGCTCTTGGCGTTTGTCTTAGCGTACGGGACTTCGTATTCGGCAATCGGTCAAGATCGCACCATGGGAGGAAGCGACTTGGGAAGAAACGACGGTCCCTCTGGGAGAAGTCGTGGTGTTCTTCCCGATCCAACTGCCAAAAATTTCCAAGAATCGGCGGAGAAGATCGCAATGCTCAAAAGGAAACTACAAGAAGCGATCTCGCTGAAGGACGAAAAGATCCTTTCGGATATGAAAGGCGAAGTGAAGATCGCTCTCAATGTTCATTTCGATCGCGATCTTGCGATTCAAGAATCGGAGTTGGCTAGATTGAGCAAGCGTGCCGATAGCGCGGACTCGCAATGCAAGCAGCGAAGAACAGCTCGAAACGAAATCATCGACCTACAGCTTCAATCCTATCTACTGGAGAAGAATACACCCAGTCTAGGATCCGATAGTGCGGAAGCGCAGTCGTTTTTGAACGCAGGACGGAAAGACGAGGCCCAAAGAAAATTTTCGCGTGCTTCATCTCAGGGCAGTTCCGATCCTTTCGGTTCGAGCCCCGAATCTCAGCCCAGTTCCGATCCTTTCGGTTCGAGCTCCGATGGCGCCGCAGGACAGACACAGTTCAACGACGGAATCTCTAATCATCCTTATCAATCCAAAGATATGATCGAAAAAGCAAGAGAGAAGCTAGCTGAATCGGCTACCGCGGATGAGGAAGCACAAGCAACGCAAGAGCTCAAGGGATCGCTTGAAACCTACTTCGATCACGATTTGAGGGAGCGGGAACGAATTTTAAAAGCCGTCCGTACAGACTTGGAAAAGATGAAGCAAAAGCTTGAGAAACGAGCGAGTTCCAAGAATGACATTGTTGAATTGCAATTCAAGATGTTCGTCAATGAGGCCAGCGGCTTAGGCTTTTTCAGCCCTAAGGTGACGAAAACCGCAGATTCCCTCTGAGCAGATCCTTTCGAAGCACGTCCCTTGTTCGCAGATCCCTTCCATATAAAGTAAGGCAAGTTGCCCGTCCGCTTCGCAATTCAACTATGGCATTCCCTTAACGGCAGTAGCGGCATGAATGGCTTGCCGTTCACGCGACTCGGCTTGAGTCTTTCACGTCCGGACAAGCACCTTGGAAACGCTTAGCGAACTTGCTTTGTTATGGTCGGCAAGTCCATTCAGCATTCCTGCCCTCATGATGACCGAAGCGAGGGGGACCGGATTTGCGGTGAATTGTGAATAGATTTTCGAAGAGTATCAACTCTCGTGAAAGTTTAGTCTTCCGCATGTGTGTTTACTTGTAGAGCGCGAGACTGCCCGCTGTTTATTGGCGTTACCCTTTCGACAAACTTGCCTGACTTCTTTAAATAGGCTGAGAGGATTTTGACTGATATGAATAATTGTTTAGGTCAACTCGTTTCGCGTCAATTCGTACATCGTAGTATCGGTTTAAAGATTCGCAATGGACGCGATGGAACAAATCGATTCAGTTTGGAGAGAACGAGGAGCTTGATAAAGCTCCTTGTCGTTTGCATTTTCTCCGTCATGGCTTCGACAACTGTCTCAGCAGCCGATACGTTCCCTCGTCCCTTCACCATGCAACTGGACCATAACGATTCAACATCCATGAGCGGAGAAGTTATTGATCTCAATGGAGCGCCGGTAGCCCATGCAAAGATTGCCGTGTTCGTTACACACCCGGACTTTATGGTGCCTGTCTTGGGGCCAACTCTTTTGCATGAATGCACTGCCGATAGTGTGGGAAGGTTCACCTTCAAGTTTGCGTCTCCTAGTGCCTTCCAGTGTACACGTCTCTATGCGATCGCAGGGCATTCTCTGCATGGCTTCACCCAGGTAGAGCTAGATCTTCCTCGTCGCTCGCATGAGATTTTGTTTCGGCTCAAAAAAGAGCAAGCCATTCAAGGCCAAGTGGTTGGACCTGAAGGCCAGAAAGTCAAAGGATTAGAGATAGACCTAGTTTCAGTAAGTGATAAGCAAACTTCCACGTCTTTTGAGCGTTCCAGCAGTTTGCCGGAGGCATGGCCAAAGTCAACGTTCACCAACGGTGAAGGTGAGTTCACTTTTCGCGGAGTACCCGCGGCAACGGGAAATCTAAGTCTTTCATTTCAAGTGAATGACGAGCGTTTCGGAGCTCAACTACTGCAGGTTACGCTTGACAAGGATGGCCCCGTGACGCTTCAGGTTAAGCAATCCGCGATCGTAACTGGACAAGTCGTTCGGGAAGATTCCGACCTGCCCATTAGCAACGCTTGGCTGTTGGTGGTCCCCTATGAGATTGGATGGGTGGGAGACCTGCAACATAAAGGAATTCCTGTGCAGACTGATGTCGATGGGAAATTCCGAGTACGCTGCTGCCCTGAGAAGTTGCTCACTGTATACGTGTATCCTCCTGAAGGTGAGCCTTATCTGGCTTGGGTCATTGATGCCAAGCGCTGGCCTACTGGTAAATCCGTATTCGATCTTCGAATTGAAGTGCCGCGTGGTGTCTTGGTACGGGGCAAAGTAATCGCGTCCACAACAGGAAAGCCAATTGTGGGTGCGGGCATTGAGTATTGGGTTGCCCGTGACAAGACGAATTCGCAACTTAGTTCTGGCTTTCTCGACAAGGCATACTGGGCAGCAGAATACCGTCGCGTGCTCTCGGATAGTGACGGAAGTTTCCAGCAGGTGGTTGTACCCGGACCGGGATACTTGGTCGCTAAAGCTCCGGATTCCAGCTTTGTAAGCCGTCAAATTACGCATGGAGACTTGCAATGGGATAAGCCTGGGGGCTTCTTTGTCAACGTCGAGTCCGCCAAGAGCATTAACCCAGAGCCCAAGGAAGAAACGATTGACGTTGTGATGGAGATGAAGCCAGGAGTAACGGTCCGCGGCCGGGTTGAAGGGCCGGACGGACTGCCAGTCTCTCGCGTCAACATGCTTTCCGTTTCGTTCACCCGGGTGCAATCGGTGACCTTGAGTTCTCGGAGGGAGCTGCTCGCTATTGATGGTATGCTCGAATTGCCGGGATGCGATCCAGAGGAGAGTCGAACGATCTTTCTTTTAGATGCAAAAGCCCAACTTGGTGCGACCGCAATACTTAGTCCTAGTGAATACAAGGAAAAGCCGCCCGTGATTCGCCTTTTGCCGTGCGGTTGGGCGACTGTTCAACTTTTAGACAAACAGGGATCGCCCCTTCGCAATCAATCATTGAATGCGAAAGACCTTATCCTGAAAACTGACTTGATTGGTAAGGAAGGTGTGATTAATCCAAAGTACGGGATTCAGGCATTGAGGAATATACAGTGGGGAATGTCAATTTTGGATTCGGAACGGCATAAGTCACTTCAAACCGATGACAATGGCCGAGTCACCCTTCCCACGCTTATCCCGGGGGCCCCGTACAAGCTCATTCAGCATTTGCCGTCCTATAAGGAGCTAATCGACTTTCGAGTCGAGTCGGGTAAGGAGCTCGATTTGGGACAAGTGACAATTGAGTGATTGATCTTAGACTTTGGAGTCAGGACATTGATGCCGAACCACTTGTTAAGCAAGCAACCGAAATATTCGGAACGCAAGAGGTCGGTGACACGGTTCCACCCTAGCGCTTTCCGCTGTTCGTCGAATCGGTCAACTACATTCATCACGGAACAACCCATGCAAAACAATCGCCCACTCACGAATCAGTCGACGCGCCGCACACTGTCTGCCTCCGCTCTCGCAGTTGTCGTCATCGCTACTACTGTGATCGAACCGCGTAACGCCACACCGAGTCCTTTGCCGCCGCCTGAAACGCCGGAAGTGGTCGCTGGGGATGATATGTTTCCGCGGCCTTTCACATTGCGAGTGGATCACGATGACCTAATTTCCATCGTTGGATCAGTTGTCGGTCACAATGGAAAGCCAGTCCCAAATGCAAACATTGCTGTTTTCGTCGAGCACCCGGACTTCTTGGTACCGGTATTAGCCCCGACCGTCCTACAT
Source organism: Pirellulaceae bacterium (assembly GCA_041741715.1). Lineage (GTDB taxonomy): Bacteria > Planctomycetota > Planctomycetia > Pirellulales > Pirellulaceae > Aureliella. The sequence goes on from JBGSJT010000681.1 coordinate 5,411, forward strand.
CAAAGTACCGCCGATTCTGAAGGCAGATTTTCGTTCAAGTTCGCATCTCCAAACTCGTACCAATGCACTAGACTCTGTGCGATTGCGGGGCACTCGAAGCACGGCTTTACGGTAATGGAACTCGACCTTCCTCGACGGTCGCATGAGGTTGAGTTTCGTCTGAAGGACGAGCAGGCCATTCATGGCCACGTAATTGGGTCTGACGGGCAAAAGGTCGTCGGACTGAAGGTCGATCTCCGATCGGTTAGCGACGGTAAGACATATACAGCTTTCTGGCCTTCAAACACTTTTCCACTAGCATGGCCTGGATCAGCATTGACGAACGCAGAGGGTAACTTCACTCTTCGAGGGGTTCCTCGTGCACCGAGCAGCCTTAACGTTTCGTTCCAACTGGATGACAAGCGTTTCGCACCTCAAGGACTATCGGTTAACCCAGCCGATGATGGATCAGTAACGCTCGAATTGAAGCCATCTGCGATCGTCTCGGGACAGGTCGTTCAACAGGATTCAGGTCTTCCGCTTGGCCACTGTTGGTTGTTGGTTGTCCCAAATTCAATTGGGCAAGAGGGAGACCTACAACAGGATGGAATTCCCGTTCAAGCTGATGCCGAAGGACGATTTTACGTACGTTGCTGTCCAGAGAAATACCTCACTGTCTACGTATATCCTCCAGAAGGTCAACCCTATTTGGCTTGGGTAACTGACGCGCAACGCTGGCCTGCTGGCAAATCAGAATTTGATCTTCGGATTGAAATACCGAGGGGGGTGTTAGTGCGGGGCAAAGTGGTAGAGTCAACGTCGGGAAAGCCGTTGGCGGGCGCTGGTGTCGAGTACTGGGTTGCCCGCGATAAGAATCCTCATCTGAGCAAGGATTCTGTCTCCAAAGCCTACTGGGCGGCGGAGTACCGACGAATTCTTTCAGATCATGAGGGGAATTTCGACATGGTCGTTATTCCGGGCCCAGGCTATTTGATCGCAAAAGCCCCTGATGCCACGTATGTTAGCCGACAGATCACACATGGAGAATTGATGTGGGATAAACCAGGGGGGTACTTCATCAATGTGGAGGCTGCGAAGAGCATTAACCCAACGCCCGAAGTTAAAGTGATTGATGTCGTGCTGGAGATGAAGCCTGGAGTAACGATTTGTGGCAAAGTTGAAGGACCAGACGGACAACCCGCTGCTCGTGTTGTGGTGCTTTCATCGTCATTCACCCGCATTCAGTCATTTTATTGGTCGTCTCGGCGGGAACTGATAGTCGTTGATGGTAAGTTCGAGTTGCCAGGATGCGATCCCACGGAGCCTCGCACCGTCTTTCTACTCGATGCAAAGACACAATCTGGTGCGACGGTAATAATCAGACCGGACGACGCCAAGGACACGCCGCCAGTGATTCGCCTAAAGCCATGCGGTTGGGCGACCGTTCGGCTAGTGGACAAACAGGGAAAGCCTCGTGCGAGTCAACCGTTAAACGCAGAGAATCTGATCCTTCGGACCGACCTGATAGGGATGGAAGGCGTAAATAATCCACAGTACGGAACCCAAGCATTACGACACATACGTTGGGGTATGCCTATTTTGGATTCTGATCGGCACAGATCACTACAAACAGATGAGAATGGACGCGTTACTTTTCCAACACTTATCCCAGATGCTCCGTACAAACTCATCCAGATCTCGCCGTCCTACAAGGAACTCATGGATTTTCGGGTCGAGCCCGGCATGGAGCACAGTCTGGGGACGATCACCATCGAGTAAATCGCGACGAACCAAGCGGCGAAGCTCGCCAACTTGCCGGATTAATGGATGCGCCGAGCAGAAACTTCCGGATCGTCGAGCGACTGAGGGCTTGCAAGAGCACCGTGGACCTTTGCCAACGCATGCTGGCACTAGGCTTCGTTCCGATAATTCTCGACTGGCTCGGCGCTGCGAAGATGACCAGCCCGAGTGCCTTCGACGCTGCTGGCCGTCGCGAGTTCTGCTTGGCAAGCCTCACAATCGGAGAGATGCCCAAGGATTTCGTCGCTCTGTTCCTCGGAAAGATTCCCCAGCGAAAGAGCACGTAGTTCATCGATTGTCGGACATTTTTCGAGAATCATCATGTCGGTTCCTCAATTTTGGGGGCGTTGGAGGCGAGTTCACCGTCGAATTTGCCTGTCTTTTAGAGGAACGCAGGAGTCTACATGATTTTTTTGAAATTCAATTTTGTTCACTTCGGCAGATCGTCCAACTGCTGCCTCAATCGACGGAATATGCGAGACTTGGCTTTGTACGTCGCGTTGGCGCTTGCCGGTGAAGTTGCGAGGAGGCAGTCTGGGCATTCCAGTAAAATCCGATGTCCATTCGAAGGCAACTCCTCGGTAAGTAGGTTAATAACTTTCTTGATTGCCTCTCCGTTTTCAATGCGATTGTGCTGGTTTGACGTCTGAATCGTTTATCTTACTCTCGGACTGAACAGAACCTTCCTTACGGACTTCGACGGTTGGTGGGGCGGGGTGTTTCGTATCTAATTCTGAACCAATTTTGAATAGCAGACCGGCTAGCCCTAGCAACATCACGACCGTGGACACAAGCACCAAAAGATTTCGGTTCGAAAGTCGAGCCTGAGGGCCGGTGAGGTTTCCCGCGCCCTGCAAGGTTTTGGGATTCTTAATGATCTCAAGGTAAACCCAA
>JBGSJT010000682.1:0-12258 GCA_041741715.1 Pirellulaceae bacterium
CTGTTTCCACTTGCGTAGCTACGCTCGCCAGAGCGTGGGTGAAAAGTAACCTGGACCGCCGTCTGGCGACGGCAGCTACAATCTCAGTTCCTCACGTGCATACTGAATACTCGCCGCCACATTCGCGTCTTCGAGTTCCAACTGCTTCTCCAAAGGCAGGCTGCTGACCTGCTGCAGATTCGTCGACGGATGAGCATTCACGAACTTCATTGTCCGAGCAAGGTCACGCGCTTGAGCTGTCGGCATGGTGGTATAGAACCGATCGGTTAGGCAAGGAACAGTCAACGCATCGCGCGTGATCAGTTCCAACGAAAATTTGACGTTTGGTTTGGCTTTGCTGATAACTTCGACCATGCGTTTTAGATCGAAGCTCCCTTCGCCAAGAGGTATATCACCAAGCAAGAAACCGTCTGCGTACTGCCTTAGTGCCTGATCTTTCAGATGCACCGTGAACGCGTAGGGTGCCAAGGCTTCGATCGGTTCGTAGGCTCCATCCAGCAGTGCAAAGCTGTTTCCAGTATCTACGCAGGCACCAATAAACTCGCTGTCGAGGTGCTTGAAGAGGGCGATCCGTTCGTCAATTCGCTGGTCCTTGTGATTCTCAACAGCGAATCGGACGTGGTGCTTTTCGACCACCGGAGCGGCTAGTTCAAGCATCTTACGGCCGCGGCTTTCAAATTCACGGAACTCGTGTAGCGACTTAAATAGCTCATATCGTCTCCCCGGAATAATGGTCGTTCGAGCCGACTGAATGCCCACATCGCGCGCCATCCTGATCTCAGCTTCGAATCGCGACAGGTCAGCGTCGTCTTTCGGGGGCGAGATGATCGCGTCAATAAACATTTCGTTCTGCGATGCGAAATCACGCAGCTCCCCGATATCACTCGGCGTCATCACTCCGAGATTTGCCTGCATACCGCCTGCACCGACAGAATGGCAGTGCTTCAAAAACGTCAGCGGCTCGAATAGATCGATGCTTGACTTTTGCTGACGCATCCACTTGCGCCGAATGTTGCAGTCGTAGATGACCAGCCCCATTCCAGTCCGTTTGACTGGTTCGGCCGCAAAAGCACCCCGCATTAAAGCGGTGCACGCGGCAACTGCGCCCATTTGGCGAATCGCTGAACGACGATTAATGGTCGGATGATGTTTCATGTTCTAGCTCCAGATTTGTACGTTGCCATGCTTACCAAAGCGGGGGACCACCGTCTGGCGACGGCAGTTGAAGTTAACGTGCCGTCCAGCCGCCGTCGACAGTCAACATGCTGCCGGTCATGTAGCTCGAGGCGGGACTTGCCAAAAAGATGGCAGCACCTTGAATTTCTTTCAGTTCGCCCCAACGCTCAAGTGCCGTGGCGCCAACGATAAACTTCTTAGCCTCTTCACTCTCAGCAATCGGCACATTCATTGGTGTTAAGAAAGGTCCAGGGCAGATCGCGTTGACGGTGATCCTATTCAGTGCGAGTTCTAAGCCGAGCGCTCGCGTCAATTGGACTACGGCTCCCTTGCTGGTTGCGTAGGGCGTTCGATTCGCTAATCCAACAACTCCCAGCGTGCTGGCCATGTTGATGATCTGCCCGTAGCCACGCTCCCTCATCGCGGGAACGACATGCTTGCAACAGAGCCACATCGCATCGACATTGACGCATTGCACCTGTCGAAACTCATCCAGTGTTAGTTCTTCGATTGGGCCACGGATATTGATGCCCGCGTTATTGATCAAAATGTCGATCCGTCCGAACTCCGTTTGAGCATGCTGGACCATTCGTTTGACTTCGTCTTCCGAAGTCACGTCAGCTGCCATACCGATTATTTTGACTGGGTACTCAGCAGCAATCGCCTTCGCTGCCGCTTGGGCTTCTTCCTCGTGGCGACTTACCAGCAAGACGTTTGCGCCTGCCGAAGCCAAGCCAGCGGCCATCGCCTCACCAAGCCCTTTCGAGCCTCCGGTGACAACCGCAACATTGTCAGTCAACTGAAATTGAGAGATGCCGGGCCATCGTGTCATGTTTAGTTTCCGCTGGAACGAAAGTGGACCGTCAGCTCAATTAGTCATGATTATGTTGGGAGTAGTCACGCACGTTCAGCCGAGCCGTTACGAAAAAATGCCGACTTGTATCAGTTCCTGGATGTTGTGTGCTCGTAGTATCCAGATACAAGTAATGTTATTTCTCTTTCAAACTCTGGATGCTCTACTACTACTACTACTACTACGATTCTCTGTTCCAGAGGATTAGCAACGAGGTCGAACAACATGTTTCATCATTAGCAATCAAAACGCGACTGGCTCAATGGTCGCGCCAAGCCGTGAACAGTTACTTTTAGGCCAACAATCCATTGATCGTCTTACTTGTTATCTCGTTAAAATGAGGAGCCTCTATGCCAAATGCGTGGAGAATCGTGAGGTGTAGATTCGATAGAACACTTCCCTCGGGACATTGAATATGCTGATTCGTTCGAATCTTTCCGTTGGCACTTCCAAAGAGGGCCATCGGGACATTCTCCGGATCGTGTATGTTCCCGTCCTTCATTCCAGAACCATAGAGAACCAAACTGTGATCCAATAGGGTGCCGTCTCCTTCTGGAATGCTTTGCATTTTTTTCAGGAGGTAGGCCATCTGTTCGGCGAACCAGGTTGAAACAATGTTGTATCCCGCGATTTTATCCGGATTGTTGGCGTGATGGGATAAGTCGTGGTGATGTCTTTTGATAGAAGGATCAGCAAAATCGAAAACGATCCGACTTATCGCATGCCCCAAAACAAAGGTTGCGACGCGAGTGCTGTCAGTCTGCAGAGCCAGAACCAAAATATCCATTAACATTCGCATATGCTCGGTGTGGCTATTTGGAATTCCGGAAATCTGCGGACGAACAATTTCGGGAATAGACTCTGGTCGCCATGATTTTTCTGACGGTTTGATGGTTTTTTCCAATCGAGCTTCCATATCCCGAATGCTATCGTAGTATTGTTCCAGCTTAACACGGTCGTACTGGCTGACCTGGCGTTGCAGAGATTTTGCTTCTGACCAAACGGCATCAATGAGTCTCTTCTGCCTGGCAGCTTTACGTCTACCTTCCTTGCTCTGTCCATAAAATACCTGATCAAACGCCATCTGTGGACTAATCTGAGGCTCAATCTTACTGGTCGGTGAGCTCCACGAAATAGAATTACCATAACTCCTCGGTCGATTCCCGAAGGCTCCCTGACTGGGAGGTTCCATTCCAAACTGAATCGAAGGAAGATAAGTATCCGCTCCTATTTTTTGAGCAATTATTTGATCGAGGGATGTACCGGAATAGAGTACACCGTCGCTGTTCATTTCCAATTCGATCCCAGTTAAAAACGCGGTGATCTGACCGAGATGACCACCGAAAGGATGATTCATACCACTTAGGGTAACCGCATACTCCGAAAAGGACGCAAGCGGGGCAAGAACACCACCTAACTTTAGACCATTCGGAGTCATTTCACTCTGCCAGGCAGTGGGATAAACTCCATTGGGAAAATAGAATGCCAGAAATCGGGTGGGAAAAGCGGTCGCCTTGAGTGTGGAGCTTTGTCCCAAGGACTCCAGAGATGGAAGCACCAGACAAGCACCCGCCGCATTCAGGAAGGTACGTCGATCAAGATTTCGATTGGGATAGGTCATTGGTTACTTTCTGTGTTGTTTTGCTTTTGGAAAGCGTCGCTTCGAATGATCGATTTAAGCAAAGTCTGCGCTCGGTAATCATCCGCCTCAAGTTGCGTTAAAATGTCCTGAATAAGTGCTTCATCGAAATCTTGCATTTCCCGACCCAATGCAAACTCGAGAATATTTTCCGCAAAGTTACGGACAAAATCATAGGAGCGTTCGTTGCGCAAATACTGTTTGAAATCTAAATGGTCCTTGATAGTCGTTCCATCTTCTAGAACGGTACTTGCGTCGACCGGTTTGCCAGAATCCGTGTCTCGCCACATTCCCAGGTAGTCGTAATGCTCAAGAACAAACCCATAGGGATCTATCTTATTGTGACAACTTGAGCATTCGGCGGATTTCCGATGCAGTTCAAGCTCCTCGCGAACAGTCCGCGTTTTCGCCTGGACCCTAAGCTCCGGTACTGACGGAGGTGGAAGCGGGAGCTTATCACCGAGTAGGGTCTCAACTATCCAAGCACCTCGCCTCACCGGACTTGTTCGCTTTCTCTCGGAATTTGCCACCAGAATTCCTCCCATGGTCAACAAACCACCTCGTTGACCATTGGTCAGAGCAACCGGTCTCATTTCAGGTCCAACTATTCCCGGGATATCATAATGATGGGCTAATACATCGTTGACCCAGGTATCTTTCGCATCGAGCAAGTCCAGCAAGCTGCGGTTTTCTTTGAATACCTGCCACAGAAGGAGTGCTGGCTCACGGCGCATAGCTTCAATCACTACATCGGTGGGACCTTCGATCACCTCAAGGTTCAACCACTGGACTGTAAATGTTTCACAAAAAGAAACGAATTTCGGATTGTCAATTAGGTGGAAAAGCAACTGATCCCATTGTGATTGATTTTCCGAATTGACTGTATTTGCCATCGCACGGAGCATCTCGTCGGGTATGGAAAGCCAGAGAAAAAACGAAAGCCTGGCTGCAAGTTCATCCACACCAATGGTCTTAACGGTATTCTCTGCGCCAACAACATACTGGAGAAGGAAGGACGGAGAAATCAATATTCCAACTATGGAATCTCTCAACCCTTCCCAGTGCGAACCCGTGAGGCTTTTAGTCTCTTGGTATACGCCGAGAAGTGTCTGCATCTGACTTTCGGTGGGTATACGGCGCCACGCTTTTTCTGCCAGCTTCTCCAAAACAAACCGTGCTCCAATGATATCCTTAGATTGATCGAATATCCATTGGAAGTTTTCCACCTCGGGCAGGTTTGGATGGTTTGAGATGTCGACGCGATCAACCAACACTTTTCCAGCAACTCGCCGCAATCGTTCAGGGTGGGTGTTACGATACAGTTCCTGATAAGTTTCAGAAGTTTCTATGCAATCTTGGAGGTCAAAACCAAGTTCATCATTCAGCTGCTCAAGCAGTTGATCATTCGTAATTCCAAGCAAAAACGCCACCTGTTCACCCGCCCTTTGGTAGTCTCCCCTGTTCGCCTTGAAATTCGCAAACGAGTTTTCCTCGAAGTCAGCCGCTCCCATTTCAATTAGTAATTTCGTAAGTTGCTGATTATGGAAATATTTATCGAGAAAGGTGTTTAATTTTAAGAATATACCTTTCGCCTTCTTATCACCTAAAAACCTGTCAGGCATGGAGTAGACGGGCGCCTCTAACTCTTTAATCCCCGCCTCTAACTCAGAGGGAACGGCAACGGGTTTGTGCTTAGGTTGTAAGAGCGGAGCCCAAGAGGGGTCGAATGCCATCGTGATGGCATTAAAACCCATGTCAGCATTTACTGTCACTTTATAGGTGTTGGCGTCGCGGCCTTTAAGAACCAGCCTGTCGACCAATCGCCCATTAACGAGAACTTGCATAGCCGATACGGGATCTCCCCCGAATATGCTGGCATGAATCGTGATTTCGTATAATCCACCATGAGGTAGAATTGCACTGAAGTGAAATGGCTTCCTGTCATTTTCTAAAACGATATTCACGTCATCGTCGTGCAAGAAAACAGCCAGATCATTGGACTTTTCCCATTCATCTTTCATCACGTAGGATTGGGCCCAAGGGTTCTCCTGAAAGCTGAATATCGCACCAACTGCTCGTTCCGCTTCCCGAACAAAATCCTGCAATGCATATCGGGGAAAGGACAGATTATTTCGATCGTTGCTGAAGCCTGTGGAGCCTTCGGGATCCCTACCCAGAAAGATACCAGTTTGAAGGTCTATTCCAAAGACATCACGAATCGCATAGTTGTACTCTATTTTCGTTAGCCTTGAGAGACTGACACGTCCCGCATCCGCGTATTTATGCCAGTCGGCATGGGTAACGGTTTTGTCTATCCACGTAATAAACTCCTGCCGTTCATCCTCGGTGGGGAAAGGGCTTCCCTCGGGCATCTCTTCCGACTCAACGAGATCTAGCGCATTTATCCACAATATTCTGTCCTGGAGTACCTCGACCACAGAATTGTATGAAGAGAAATCTACACCGCCTTTCATTTTATTCTGACCGTGACACTCAATACAGTAGCGTTTTATGAATGGCTTGACCTTCACTTCGTAATCATCCGCCGAAACCGGAAAAACAAAGAGATGCCCCAAAAGGATTCCAGATAACAAATGGAATCCTAACGAAACGAATCGTTTTTTTGCATCAATGGGAAACAGAACTAACTTCATCGTCGGAAGGCTTTAATTCGAATTCTTGTCGTGGTTGGAGTGTTGCTGTCGCCTGACGCCGGACATCCACGCTCTGGCGAGCTTAGCTGAATTTGCCAGCGGTGTATTCATTGTTGCTTTACACCACCATCGGCTGTCTTTTTTTGGACGCTTTGTCGAGCGGAAATTGATTCACCGAACTTCTTATCCCAAAGTCCGCTAAGTTCCGCGACCCGCGAGGGATAATCTGCGGCGAGGTTGGTCATCTCGGTCTTTTCTTTTGCGAGGTTGTAGAGATGCCAGTCGCTTTCGCGTTCTCGCACCACCTTCCAATCACCTTTGATGACTGCGTGCGTCCCGTTGTGATTGAAATAGTAGGTATGCTCGGCCTCGTACTTTCCGCCGCTGATCGCGGCAAGCAGACTTCTACCTTCGTGTTCCGGAACTGGCTGGCCGTCTTTTTTCAGTGGGTAGTCAGCACCTGCCAGATCAAGACAGGTCGCCATCAAGTCCACGACATGTCCACGCTGGCGGTTGATGACGCCCGGCGTTTTGATTCCTGCTGGCCAGTGAACAATTGCTGGCGTGCAAGCACCTCCTTCATGAACATTTGCCTTGTATCGTCGCAGCGGAGTGTTCTGCGCGTTTGCCCAATTCTGGCCGATGCTGCCGAAGGTGAACGGCGGACCATTGGAGACGTCATAGTGATCGCCAACGGTGACCGTTTTTCCCGCCTCTTCAGCCAGTGCGATGATGTTGCTCGCCGCGCCGTGGGCGTTTCCCTCAAGGTGCTCGGAGCATCCCCCGTTGTCATGCATGTAGACAATAAACGTGTTTTCAAACTGACCATTCCGCTTTAAGGCACCAATGACCCGCCCCATCGCTTGATCCATGTGATCGACTATCGCAGCATAGATCGCCATATTGCGAATCCGCCAATCCTTGTGATCGGCTGAGGCCCAGTCTTCGACAATCTCTTCAGGTTCGGGAAGCGGCCATCGCGCGCGGTCGATGACTCCCAACTCTAGCATTCGCTCGTAGCGATCCGCACGCAACTTCTCCCAGCCGCCCTGATATCGATCGACGTACTTCTGAATCGTCGATTCGGGTGCATGAAGCGGCCAGTGAGCTGCCGTGAATGCGATGTACTGGAAAAACGGAGTGTTAGGTGTCTTTGAAAATTCCTCGAGCTGAGCGACCGCTTCGCTCCCGATCTTGTCCGTGTAGTAATAGTCGGGGCTATCCGGTTTGACTCTTTTCTTGCCGCGCGTCAGACTCGACGGATTCCAGTAGGAAGCAGCCCCACTCAGGTTGCCGTAGTAAGTTTCAAAGCCGCGATCGATGGGGTTTCCGCTGAGGTGCCATTTGCCGACCATCCCAGTGCGGTAGCCAGCCGGCTTGAGGACTTCGGCAATCGTGACGTGCTCATCGCGCAACTTGTCCTCGTACCGACCTGTCATCAGCGTGGCACGTGTCGGCCAACAACGGGCAGTGTTGTAAAACTCGGTGAACCGCATCCCGCCCGCAGCAAGAGCGTCGAGATTTGGAGTCTCTATCTCGCCGCCGAAGCAACCAAGATCAGAGAAGCCCATGTCATCGGTCAAAACGATGAGAATGTTGGGCTTATCGGCAGCGCAATTGGAAGGGCTTAAGAATTGCGATAGCAACAGCAATCCGATGACTACCCTGGAACTGCGGAATCGAATTCGGTTAGTTTGGATTTCTGAAGTCATAATGTAACGGCGGCCAATGATTTTCGACGAAGCTTCGGGGACTGAAATCGCGAGCACTATCGCTTAGCCGTCTTGGTGTCCTCAAAGTATTTAGAGACAAGCGAGACCATTTCTTTTTCAATCTCTGGATGCTTTGCTACGACGTTCTTCTGTTCCAGGGGATCAGCAACGAGGTCGAACAACATGTTGCCCTTTTCAGCGTCATAAAAGAATTTCCACTTTCCTTTTCTGGCAGTGGAATTCCAGTGTAGAGATACATGAGGGTCGGAATTCTTCTCACCTCTTAAATAAGGGAGAAGATTCGTACCATCCAAGCCCGCTGGAATGTCCATGCCTGCGGCAGCCAGAATCGTGGGGACGATGTCGATATGCATCACTGGAAAGCTGTAGGTCAGTTGCTTTGTCGAGTTCGGCGGAAGCCCGTTCGGCCACGAGACGATAAAGGGAACGCGTTTGCCTCCTTCATACTGTGACCCCTTGGCCCCGTTGAAAACCTGTTCAGGTGTGTCGTTTCTGTTGGCGTTTGCGGGGCCTCCATTGTCGCCTACGAATATTATCAAAGTGTCCTCCTTGATGTCATAGCGCTCAAGTTTGGACAAAACCTCTTGCATGCCCAGGTCAACCACATGCACCATGGCGGCCTGAGTAACCTTCACGCCAGAGTTTTCAGAATGGCCATCGATATCTTTTGAAAAATAGGCTGGAACCTCACCAGGTGTATGACGCGCATTGTAGGCGAGGTAGATGAAGAAGGGCTCTTCGTGATGCCTGTCGATAAAGTCGCAGGCCTGAGTCGTAAGCTCTTGCGTCAAATACCAAGGAGGAGTGTTTGGATCGTTTGGATCTCCTCTATATGCCTCACGGTATGGCGGCAATGTGCGGAGGAGGGCGTCCACTGACGCAGGTTTGTGTCCATTGAAGATCGGGCCTTGCTTCTTGCCAGTCGCACTGCTGTCATCATTCAGGAGATAGTAGCTGTGAGCGCCTGCTAGAAACCCAAAAAATTCATCAAAGCCTCGGCCCAAAGGTTTGAACGCATCGACACTCTTGTCATCCCAATTCAGATGCCATTTGCCGATGCACGCGCTTTTGTAGCCCAGGGGCTTCAAGTATTCGGGCGCCCATTTGATGCCTTGAGGGATCTTCGTGCTGTCGCCCCATCGCCTGGGGTAAAGACCAGTAATGATTGATCCTCTCGATGGCCAACACATCGGATTCGCAGAGTAGCCCGTGGTCATTGTGATGCCACTTTGAGCCAAAGCCCGCAAGGTGGGTGTCTTCGTGACAGGCAGTGGTTCGGGATAGCCGTCTTTTGAGCCCAGGCCTGTGTCGACTTGTGTGACATGCACATCATCTACGACGACAACGATGATGTTTGGCTTGGTCGTTTCAGCCCTTGCGAAAGCACAATGAGGAACAACAACGTACGTCGCAACGAGGACTGCGGTTAAATGCGAAAGGTGCTGTAGTCTGTTCATGACAATTCGAGTCCTCGCATCGTTCCGGTGCTGGTAGCGAATGTATCGGTTTCGAGACCGAGTCGCTGGAGGACGCTGACAAACAGATTCGGTAATGGATAGTCATTGTTGCCACCCAGAATGAGATGCTGGGCGTGTCGGAAGCCGCCTCCGGCGAGCAGGATGGGCAAGTTGTTGTTCGCGTGGGAATTGCCGTTGCCCAGTGATGTGCCGTAGATAACTGACGTCTTATCAAGCAAGGATCCGCCGCCCGCGTCACGATCACTGAGGCCGCCGAGCAGTGTTGCGAGTTCCTTGAACTGAGCCTCTTCAATGAGTCCGAGCTGCTCAAGCTTTTCGGGTTGATTTCCGTGGTGAGTCAACGGATGCGTGCCGGTGTCGACACCGGGAATATTCGGTTTGGCATCGTTTTGGAAAACGAAGATCGAGATTAGTCGCGTGGAATCGGTGTCGACCGCGATGCGCGCGAGGTCGTACATAATGCGAGTTCGTTCGATCAAAGCACCGGGATCGTCATAGTCTTGCGGAGGGTCCATCGAAACTTCGGTCTTTGGTTGTTGCTCCCACTCTTCGCTCTTCAGCAATCGTTTTTCGAGATCGCGGACGCCAGTGTAAAATTGGTCCAGCTTTTCCCGATCAGTCGCTCCAACTCGGCTTTCCAATTGGCGAGCTCGCTCGCCCACGGAGTCAAGAATGCTGCGTCCGTGACGAAGTTTAGCAACCTGCGCTTCGACTTCCTGTTTCGATCCTTGTACGAACAGTTTGCGGAACAACCGCGACGGTGAATCTTCGCCGGGAATCTGTACGCCCGACTGCGTGTACGAGAGGCTGCGACGTGTGCCGATAGAAAGCGCTAGAGATGGGAACCGAGTCAGGTGGCCGATCCGCTCAGCGGCGAACTGATCAACCGAAATCGAATTGCGAAATCCGCCCATGCCGGGATGTGGCGCTGCGGTCAAAAAACACTGTTCAGCCTCGTGTCCCCCATCGACTTCGGGATGAGAAACACCCGAAAACACTGTCATTCTATCGCGAAACTTGTCGAGTACCTGCAAGTAGGGCGAAGCTTTGTAGTCGTGGCCTTCGCCGTCGGGAAAGAAGTTCTTGGGGAGAATGCCCTGATTTGTCTGAATCGCTATTAATCGTTGTGGCCCAACGGAGGCTTCTGCAGCGGCAAGTGCCGGCGTCATTGCATCCAGCATCGGCAAGGCTAACCCAACACCCAGACCGCGCAAAACTGTGCGGCGGCTGATTGAGGAATGAGAGCTTTTGGTCATGAGTGTTTCCCTATTTCGATCGAAATGTTTTGCTGAGGATGACGTTCTGGAGCAAGGAGCGAATCGGATAATTGTCGCCCTTGGTTTTCTGAAGGATGGATTCAACCGTATCGCGGTCTAAAAAGGAGACGCCTGCACCAGTCGCAAAGGTTAAGAATCGCTCCGTCATATTGCGTGCGAGCTGCTCGTCCTCAGCGACAAGGACTTTTCTAAATTCATGTATGCCCCTAAATGCATGTCCGTCTTGGGTGACGCCCGACGCATCGACGGGTAACCCTTGCCGGTACTTCACTTCGCGAAGGGCAACGAACAGGTCAAGCTTTTGCCCTTCACCCATGCTGCGGTAGTTGTCGCGCCACCTGCCCATGACGTCGAAATTCTCCAGCGCAAATCCGGGCGGGTCGATTGACTGATGACAACTTGCACACGTTTCAGATCTGCTATGCTTGGCCAACAACTCTCGTATCGTAGTTGCACCGCGAGTATCCGGTTCGATCGAGCCAGCACCGGGAGGCGGCGGAGCGGGCCGCTTACCCATAATTCGGTCCATCACCCACACGCCTCGCAGCACGGGCGAAGTGGTCAACCCATTGGCGGTGACTTTCATTACGCTGCACTGAGTCAGCAGACCGCCATAGGGTGAATTTTCAGGCAATACTACGCGGCGAATCTCTTGTCCTTTCACTCCTTCGATGCCATACAACTCTGCCAGCCGCTCATTGATCATCACGAAGTTGGCATCAACGATCGATTTCGCGGGCAAATTCTCGCGGAGCATTGCGGCAAACGTTTCCTCAGTTTCCGCCACAGCCGAATCGACAACCAGATTGTCTGAAAAGTACTCGGGGAACAGATCGCGATCCGGTGACGTCTCGTGAATCCTGCGCAGGTCGAGCCACTGGCCGGTGAAGTCGCTGACAAATCGCTTGGACTTGGGATCAGCCAGCATCCGGTCAAACTGCTGATTCAACCCTGTGTCGCTTAACAATTTTCCGGACTCCGCCGCCTCAATCAATTCGCTGTCCGGCATGCTACGCCACAGAGTGTATGACAAACGAGACGCCAGTGCGTGTCCGTCTAGCATGCCCGGCATCTCTTGAAGATACAGAAAGTCTGGCGAACACAACACGGCTTTATAAGCCAATCGCATCGCGTCTTGGAAACACGCTCTGTCGTCGATGGCCTCGACTGCAAAGGCAAGGCAACGCTGAACTTCAGACTCCTCGGGCACGCGCCGATAGGCTTGATGCATAAACCGACGCAACAGCGATTCCGCATCTTTGTGAGGCTCTTCCGAGACCACCATTACCATGTCAGGAGGCAATTGAAACGCTTCACGGAGCCCGTGCTTGTTCGCGGTCAAGTCTGGCAGGTTCAGTGGCTCGGGGGGGCTTAGCCCGCTTGCTTCGGTCCAAGGCTCAAGCGGCAGATCACCGAACAGTTGTCGATAGCTTTCTGACGGCCACGGT
>JBGSJT010000683.1:0-3381 GCA_041741715.1 Pirellulaceae bacterium
ATCCCAAACAGCCCCCATTTCGAATCAATTTGCATTTTTCACTTCTCATTTTAACTTTTTCAATAGGCGTCGCATCGTGCAGGAAATGACTTTCGCTACGGATAACGCGAATCGGACAGTTATTTCCCGCTCGATGCTAAGCAATAAGCAATTAAGTCTCTAGCATCTAGCATCTAGCATCTAGCATCAAAACGGGAAGGCAGTGATGACTTTGTTTCCTTCAACTACCAACCGTAGGCGACGGGCATCGGGGTTGTTATCGCGGCGTCCATCGCGACCACCGATGTAACCGAGCGGTTTGCTAAAGCTGGCCTCGTAGACCATCCTGCCATCCTCCTCTGTTTTCGAGCTCCCCTTGGCACCACTTTTGGCCAACGCGTAGGCTTCATCGATCCAGCGAATGACTTGTCCCATGTCACCGTCGAACACACCATGTTTACCAGGTCGCCCAGGATCATCCTCCAAATGCCGCTCGAGGTGATTTAGACGATGCCCTTCGGCGCTACCACGCGTGTATCGCAGTCCACCAGGCGAAAGGAAATCGTCGGGCGATGTCTCTCGTAGGAGGCCATATCGCAGCGAATCGTTTGATTGTTCGACGGTGGGCTTGGGGGGAGCTGGCTTGGAGTTAGAAGTCGTTTGAGTATCAGCTGATTTGACTGCCGGTGAGTCTGGATTGTCATTAACCTTGTCCTTGACCTTGACTTTGTCCTGACCCGGGGACTCGGGCGCGGGGGTGTCACCTTGCTGCAAGTTGGCCAGAGCAGGGAGCTGCCAACCAAGTTGCTTGTTCAGAACAGGTTGCAGCAGCGCATAAGCGATAAGAGCAGCGATGACGCCAACAGCCCACTTGGTTGAAATGGGACTCGACGAAGAAGTCGACGTTGGGCGTTTGCCAGACATGGGAGCGGGCTTAGCAGTGCAAAGAAGTGTGGAAGCTGGAACGTATTGTAAGGCAAATGGGGAGGCCGGTAAATCTCATCCGCTGGCTGCCTGATTGGACAACCGTACTTCCGAGCTGGTATTTACACCATTTAGCGTCGAAAGTGTCGATGAACAACTAAGCATCGTTCGGCATATAACTGTCGTAGCTACGTTCGCCAGAACGTCGATTCCCTGCGGTCTGGCGACCGCAGCTACGATTAAGATGCGACAACTATTTCCCGCTCAATGCTAAGGATCGATGGTGACAACTTCCCCCTGGGCAATAGTGCCGAGTGCGGAGTAGATGTGGCGGTCGATGCTTTCGGACAAAAATTGCACATGGGCGTCAGCAAACACGAACATGCAACCACTGTTGTGCAGACTCGTGAATCCAATTTCTTTTTCGTCAATAAGCGTATTCAGCTTAAGTCCATTGAGCGCGACGCCTGACGAACCCAGGGCCTCAGAGACTTCGGTCAGTCCTGGATGGCGATGGGGTCTACTAAATCCGTCGCTGCCGACATACCAGTGATCGACGATTTGGATAGACTCGGTCAAATCAGGACCTGAGACATCTGGCCGAAACAGGGCTTCGCCGATCGCCATACTACTGGATGTTCCGTCGCGCACATGAGAGATCTTAGTGGAACTGTTGAGGAACATCAGCCCGTCCTGATTACGGAGGCCGAGGTGCTGCGGGGTATTCCCCGATTCGCGGGTCGCGGTTCCACTGGCCACTACCAAATAACAACTCGGAACGCGATTCGCAATACCCTGAATGGCCACATGCTCGTCCGCATCGGTGCTTGGACAGCGATATGTGCTTAAGAGAGTTGAACAAGCCCGTGCATTGCCGGTTCCTGGAATCTCCCAGCCTTGGGAAAAGTCGAGTGTTTGAAAAAGGTTTCCTTGTTCCAGATAGGGCAACAAGCTACCAGTCCACAATACGAAATTCGGTTCGACTATTCCCGATGGAAAAGTGCGTTGCGTATCGTGGTAGTTGTGCAGGGCGATTCCCATCTGATGGAGATTGTTCGAACACTGCATGCGTCGCGCCGCCTCGCGGGAAGATTGTACGGCTGGAAGCAGTAGGCCAACGAGAATGGCGATAAGGACTATGACAACCAGAATTTCAACTAGCGTGAACCCTGTTTTTTTTGGGAAGCCCATTGGTGGTTCCAAAGTCGTTACATCGTGAGGTCAGCAGACTCTATTAGAGTAGCACACGAGTGGCGATTTACAAAACCTGAGTCGCGCAATTGTTTGCCTAATCCCACTGGCTTGAGCGCGCGGGAGCTAGGAATAATGAGGTTTCTAGCGGAAATGAGAGAGGAAGCGGGGCTGACGCCGACCATCGAGCCCTGTCTACGAAATGGCCAGCAGGAGGCGACTGGGGGCTTCTAAGTAAGCGATGACGTCGTTCAGGAAACGGGCGGCGGTGCCACCGTCAACCAAGCGATGATCGTACGACAGACTCAGCGGCATCATCAACCGCGGCTGGATCGTGTCATCGTCCATGACCACCGGTAACTTGCGAGTTCGTCCGACCAGCAAGATGGCCACTTCAGGAACATTCACGATCGGCGTGCTATACGTTCCGCCAATCGCGCCGAGATTGCTGATGGTAAAGGTGCCACCACGGAGCTCATTGATTCCGAAATCTCCCTTGCGCACGCGAGACGCCAAATCGGCGAGCGCCTTAGCGATGCCAGGGATGCTCAATGAATCGGCGTGGCGAATGTTGGGGACGACCAAGCCGCGATCGGTGTCGACAGCCACTCCCAAATTGACATAGTCGCGATAGGTAATCTGATCGTTGTCCATGTCGATCACGGCATTGATGGCGGGATGATGACGGAGCGCCGTCGCTACAGCTTTCATCAAGAAGGGCATGGTCGTGAGTTTGATCCCCTCGGACGCATAGTCGTCCTTGCTCTTCTGGCGGAAGGCTTCTAGATCGGTCACATCGGCATCGTCGAAGTTCGTCACGCGCGGGACGGTGCTCCACGATTTATGCATTTGCAGCGCGATCGTCTTGCGCATCTTGCTCAGGCGTTCGATGCGCACAGGGCCGTGTTCATCTTGGCTGGCCTCGCCGGGCAAAGTGAGCGCTTTGTTGCCACCGACGGGCGACGCGACGGGTGCCGCCGTGGTAGCCATTGGCGAGGTGGTATTAGTTAACGCAGTGCCGCTGGGGGATTGTGTGGTGGCTCGCGCAGCGCTCGATTCGCGTACCGCACGGAGGACGTCGTCACGAGTGATGCGTCCGCCAGCACCACTTCCGGCGACCAGCGAAAGATCGACACCGACCTCGCGCGCAAATCGTCGCACGGCTGGACCTGCCGCCACGCTTCCCACCTCAGCGTCAGACGTGTCGTCGCGGTGCGCATCGGTCGGGAGCGTCGCGGTCGCGACGGGCCGTTGGGGAGTGGGTTGTTGTGGAGCGGGTTGTTGTGG
>JBGSJT010000684.1:0-2045 GCA_041741715.1 Pirellulaceae bacterium
GGTTCCCTTCACACTCTCTTGTCGTGAGTGTCGTGTTGATGGTCCCGTTACAGTTTCTCAAGCCCGACAAGCGGGTTGGCAGCGCATCGAATACGCGCCAGCTTCCGCGTTTGAGAATTTTCTGGGGATCTGCCCGAACTGCCAAGCCCGCAACAGCTAGGCCGTTCAAATCGATTTTTGTTTCTATTTCGTAACTAGGAGTTCTGAGCAAAATGACAAGCAACACCAAAGTTCGGCCTGTGCATGAAGTTCGCATGGGACGCATCAAGGCAGCCATCTGGGAAAACGAGACGCAGAATGGTTCGCGCCACAATGTGACGGTTTCGCGGCTCTATCGCGATGGCGAACAGTGGAAAGATTCGAGCTCTTTCGGGCGCGATGATTTGCCGCTGGTCGCCAAAGTCGTTGATCAAGCTCATAGCTGGATCTTCGAGAATTCAAACGGCTCAGCCAGTTTTGATCCCGAGAAAATGTAGGGCTAGCACTCTGCCTTCTCGCCTCATGTCAATGGATTCATTTATGAATCTGTCACCGAGTAGGTTTTTGGACGGTTCTTAGACCACCGATTGCCTCTCAACAAAATCCCGGACTGTTTTCCTCGCCAAGCATTCTTGCTCGGTGCCGTATTCTGCGGGCATCGAGGAAGCGATGTTGATTGGTTGGTTTCAACTTTGGTTGGTTCATGGTGGTCGAATATGGAACGAAATGCCTGGCTCCAAATCCTGTGCATACAGTGACGACCCGTTGACCGCGCGAACCCGACTGCCGCATCAGCGACAGGACGGCCCGTACGATCGACGGGGAATAGTGGGCTTTTGGCATTCACGGCAGTGTGAGCCGTTCCCCCCACTGAAATCTTAATGAACGTGGTTGAAACTGCTTGGCCAGTCGTGAGCGGTTCCAACTACCTTTTCTAGGTTGTTGCACTCGCCTCGCTTCCGGTCAATTAGTTGGCAATTTTTGCCAACTATGGTAGACTCAAAGCATAGGACAAACAAAGGCGTTTTCACGACCGTTGGTGTGGAGCAGCAGCAGATGACAACCAAGAACGTTAGCCTGACGGATCACTACGCGAATTTGGTCGATTCGTTAGTTGCCTCAGGTAAGTACAAGAATGCGAGCGAAGTCGTGCGTGAAGGATTGCGGTTACTCGAACAGCGAACCACTGAGGATGAGCGGCGTCTGCAATTGTTGAAACAGATGTCAGATGAGGGCTTCAATCAAATCGACCAGGGTCAAGGAATTGTTCTGACCAGCAGCCGGCAACTCGCATCGCGAATTGCCAAGCTGGGCCGAACGGCCGCCAAGGTGGCCGGCAGCCGCAAAAGCAGCTAGCCATCATGCCGCGTTTTATACTCGCCCCGGCTGCCGAGCAGGATATTGTGGCGATCCTCGCCTGGACCCATGAGCACTTTGGTGAGCAGGCACGATTGCGATACGAGGCCTTGCTGATCCAGGCAATTGAGGACATCGCCGAAAATCCCGAACGGCCTGGTAGCACTCCGCGGGAAGTTCTGGTCGTTGGTGGTCGGTCTTATCACCTGTGGCACAGTCGCGGCCGCGTCGACAAAGCTGTTGGGAGTGTCCATAAGCCGCGTCATTTCTTGATTTTTCGTATCAGTGCTGGGGGCGACGTCGAAATTGGTCGGGTGTTGCATGACAGTATGGACCTTTCCTCGCAGCTTCCAAAGGACTACTTGGCTGACTCAGATGAGTTGCAAGAATGACGCAACTCGCAGATCGCGCGTCCAGCATTGCATGCCTCTGCGTTCCGCATCTCGACAAAATTTAAGTTTGCCAATCCCGTTGATCTAGTGCGCTTTGTTGTGGCAAGTTAAGATCGCGCAGGTGGACTGTCGGTTCAGAAGGTTGAAGGGTTTTCTCGAAAGAGTCTCACATTCAACAGTTGCCTTGACCTGAGTGGTTTCAAATCGCTCGGTCTAACTATGCCAAAGTACGAAACGGCCTGTCCTACGGGATGGGTGGCTCACATGAGTCTGCTGCGGTATAGTTGTCAGAGGTGCTGGTGAGCTCTTATTGGCCTT
>JBGSJT010000685.1:0-8178 GCA_041741715.1 Pirellulaceae bacterium
GATTTTGTTCTGACTCGCCGTTGCTTGGGTAGCGGCGAGTCTTTTTCTGTTTACCTAGATATCGAACTGCGAAGGAGCTCTATCATGCGCGATAAAAATCTCCAAGATTCCTTTTTTCGAACCGATGAGTAAACGACGTCGAGGCTTCCCGTCAGAAACGAACGTCAAACGCGGAACACGCATCGTACACGACGACAAGCTGCTCGAGGAAAAGCTCGGCCGCAATGATCCGTGTCCCTGTGGCAACGGCAAGCGATTTAAACGCTGCTGCCTACAGTCGGGCTGCTTTTGATGGTGCCAATCGCAACGAGTACTTTTAGGGAGAAGGATTGAACCTTCCATTTGCGAACTGCGAATAGCTCAACTCCTGCCTAGCTTTCAGACCGTCATTTGTGTTCCACATTTCTGTCAAAGAGTGAACCATGCGTGTGCAATTCAGATTCTTCGTGATTATGCCAACCGGCGCCGAGTAATCGAGCGTCGGACGAAGAAGCTAACCACGTACACATCCACTCCCATAAACAGCAATGTGAAATTATGAAAACTAAAGCACGAACCAGGTCCTGCACCTCCGTCGCAGCACGGATCGCGGGAGAAGACATCAAACGCGGCGACTACGTCACCGTCTTGAACGAAACCTTCGAATTACCGTCGTTTCTGTGGTGCTGTACCAGTTCTACACTACCGCCGGATGAACCAGTGCGCTCGCGATATATGTCGCGTGAGGCTGGCCAACCATTCAAGGTCATCGCAGTTTGCTTGCCTTTCGTTTACGCCAAGCGTCCGCCAGGCAAACTACACACCTTCGACACGCGACGGCATCAACTTGTCCGGTTGGACCCGGAAAGTGGTCGCAGCGTGTGGAAGGCAATGCGAAAGCTGCTGAAGTCGAAACAGGCTTAGAAGCGTACACGACCGACTGCCGATTCGGAGTACATCCACACCATTAGCCGCGATAGCGGGAGCTATCAAATGACGCACGTCGTCATGGCGCTCTGGTCATACTTCGTCGGTCGCTTTTCTGTGAACCTTGACGATCAATGCGCGTCACTATTCGCATAGATGCAAACAAATGTTCTAGGGGGAGCGGAGCAAGCAATTTGCTTAACTCTGCTTTTCGATTCTCGTTCGACTGCCAGTTGGGATTACATCTTTGCAAAAGATAGCGAAAGCCTTTCTCAGCTACCCTTCGTCGAACAGTTTTCAATTAAGGGGGTCACACGGATGGCCAACAAGTCTCTATTCGCCAGCAAGTCGGCACGACTGCCTCGAGCTGATTCAGTCAACGAAGCGGGTGAACGAAGCCTCCGTGGCTAAGTTGCTATCCGCGTCGATCGGAAACGACCCGAGCTTGCGAGATGTCCTCCGCATGGCGCGACCAACTCCCAAGGACGACGAACGTCGAGCCTTGTTCGGTTGGTTGACCGAAAAGCCTGAAGACAAGTGGACGCCAGCCACGGCGGCCAACTTGCCTAGCCAAGTCCAAGCCTTGCAGGCATTCCGAGCTGCTGTCGACGAGTCAACTCAGATCCTGGTCATGGGCGAACTCGAAGGCGTTCGCTGGGATATGCTTGCCGATTCGGCCAAGGGGCCAAGCGTATGGGATGCGATCGCTCGCAAAATGGGACCGCAGGCGCTACGTATGAACTTGAATACGCTGTTGCGTCATGATGTGTTGGCGACGACCGAAATGGTCAACTACATCGCTGATCGCATCGCCGACAAAGCAGAAGTACGACGCTCAAAGCAATTCCCGTACCAGTACTTTGCTGCGTACTTGAACGCCGACGACAGTGTTCCGCAAAAGATCAAGACTGCGCTGCACAAGGCAGCCGAGATCGCTTGTGGAAACGTACCTGAGTTGCCGGGACCGGTGGTGATTGGTCTGGATACGTCTGGATCGATGAGCTGCGCGGTCACGGGACACCGCGGCCGAGGAGCAACTTCGAAGATGCGATGCATCGACGTGGCCGCACTGTTCGCCGCAGCGGTCATACGACGCAACCCGGACAGCGTGGTTATTCCGTTCGATACTCGCGCTTACGATGTGCGGATCGACCCGAACGATTCGATTTTGAGCATCGCCGAGCGACTGAGCAAGTACGGTGGCGGTGGAACGAACTGTGCTCTGCCGTTAGAAGCTGCCAATGTGCTTCATCGTGAACGCAAGTTTGCGGGAGTTGTACTGGTTAGCGACAACGAGAGCTGGGTTGGGACAGGCCGTCACGGTTCGACCGGTGTGATGACAGCTTGGGAAACCTTCGTCGCCCATCAGCGCAAGCTGGCTGGTAGCGCGGCGGACCCGAAGCTGGTCTGCATCGACCTGCAGCCGTACCAAACGGTCCAGGCTTGTGAGCGAGCTGATATCATGAACATCGGTGGCTTCAGTGACGCCGTGTTCAACGTCATCAGTGCGTTCCTCGCTGACAACAACCAGCGCTTCGTCGCCGAAGTTGAAGCGATCGAACTGTAGAAAGTGGGACAGGCATCCTGCCTGTCTAAACAAACCTAACACCCGCGGGTCGGCCTTCCGATTCGCGGGTGTCTGCTTTTGACAATATTGTAATCGCCTTCTCGAATTAAGTGCTGGCAAATCGCCAGTACGATTGATTAATGGATGATCCGGATTCGATAAGCGTCAAGCAAGTTATCTGCTGCGCAACGCCCCGCGAGTTTACCCGCCATTTTACATTCGGAGCGCGAACCGATATTAGCCATTTGTGTCCTAGTCCCAACCGACTTTACGATTGAGTAGCGTCCATGCAAAAACCATTCAACAACAGCCAATCAAACTCAAACGACTCATCAGACGACTGGTGAGGCGGTGAGGGGATGTTGTTGCAGTACAAAACAGATTACCCAAGCCCGCCTGGTCACCTGATTAGGCGGGCTTTTTTCGTTGATCCACTTGTTCCTTTCCGTTTGACATGCCGGCTGCTCTGGCGCTGCGAGTGCACAAAAAGGTTGTGGAGGCCGCTCACCTTCGCGATTGGCCAGCGGGTGTGTGTTTCCTCAACAAAGGAGGTTTAGAGCTATGGTTCGAATTATTTTGAACAACGCTGGTCCACACGTGACACATAAGACGCGTCCGGACGAGTGTGCAGTTGGCGAACACCTGAAAAAAATGAACGTCAACGTCGGAACCATCGGTCACATCGACCACGGTAAAACGACACTTACGGCAGCATTGCTGCGCGTCCAGGCAGCCAAGGGCTTGGCCAAGGTGAAGTTGTATCAAGACATCGCCAAGGGAGGCATTGTCCGCGACAAGAACAAGACTGTTACGATCCTGGCTTCGCACGTCAAGTACGAAACCGAGAGCCGAATGTACGCGCACATCGACTGTCCTGGTCACGCCGACTACATCAAGAACATGATTACCGGCGCGGCTCAGATGGACGGCGCAGTGCTTTTGGTCTCGGCCGCTGACGGTCCGATGCCGCAGACTCGCGAACATATCCTGTTGGCGCGTCAAGTTGGCGTGCCGTACTTGGTCGTATTCATGAACAAATGCGACCTGGTCGAAGACCCAGAGTTGCTTGAGCTAGTTGAACTCGACCTGCGAGAAATGCTTACGCAGTATGGCTACGCTGGCGCGGAAGTGCCTGTGATCCGAGGCTCCGCCAAGTTGGCTCACGACAAGCCAACGGGCGTGAATATTCTCATCGCATAGCTTGATCAGAACTTGAACCAAAGAATCTTTGCGTTGGGATCGTAGCGTTTTCGCAATCAGCGCTTTCCGGTTTTCGACAAGCTTTTGTTTCGCTACGTGCTCTTCCTCCAGCCGACACAGTTCGGCGTCAGTAAGCGGGATATATCGTTCTCGACGGCCCATAGAATTCTCCTTTGCGTTTCGATTCTGAATCAGCCAACGCCTTAAGCCGAGCTATTCATCTTCTATCCGCTCCATCGCTTGGCCATTCTCATAGATCGCGACCAACTGATAAGGATTGCTCAAGTCGTCGTTGCTGAAAACGATCACGTGAGGGAGCCGTTGAATGGCTCGCTGTAGATTCGCAAGAGTTCGTTCGAATCTGGCGCGGAGTTTTTCGTCGGGAACGTTATGGCCGCCCTGACAGACACGCATGGCTACCCTTCTGCTCGACTCGTCAGCGCTTTCGATGCGGATGAAGATGAGAACGACGGTGTACCCTAACGCGGCGTACGAGGCGAGTTGGTCTACTTTCTCGCCTACAGGATCGGACAGCACCGTTTCAAAGATGAAGCTCTCTCGCTGGTTCACCAGTTCCCTACGGACCGACGCAGCCAGTTCGGCTGCACCGTATGCCGACAAACCCAACGAAGCCGACAATTGATCGGCGTTGATAAAGCGCAAGCCACCGTCGGCTAGGTAACTTTCAAAGAAAGTTGACTTGCCCGAACCATTTGAGCCGGCCAAAGCGATGATGATCGGACGCTTATCAAGAAAGTCAAATGGCAGACTCAACGCGGGACCTCGACCGCGATAAACTCACGACCAACAAATCGACCGATTGTCTCACTGCCATTTTCTTCAATGCGGCAAATTAGCCCCGGGTTACCAACTACTGGCTTGAAATGCGGATATGGACGTTTTTCCAAAACGGCTTCAAGACGTTTGCGGCCATTTACGGTCTCAACTTCCGCGAGAAGCTCTGATAAAGGCCGCTCTGCCCCGGCCATCTGTAGCGATAACGCCTGATCGCCGCGAAGCAGAGGCTCGATCGATTTTCCGAGCCCAGCCCAGAATTCAATTTGTCCAGCGATACTCCGCTGCGAGAACGGCACAACAGCACGAGCATCATCGACCAATTCGTCCGATAGTTTGACCGGTTGACCCATAATAAATACCTCCAACCCAATGGTAGCATTTTGCTACCGGCAAGTCCAGTTCTTACTGGGTCGCGGCCGCGAAGTTAAGATTTGGCTGCTTTCGGGCATCGCCATAACCTTCGGAAATCCACTTGGCTCGGTGGCTTTTGAGCCGGTTCCGTTAACCGCTCTGTCAGTGTGAACCAGCTAGAATGTGACCAGGTCTGGTCTGAGACCCACGAGAGATGGCATGTTTTACCGTTGCGAACTGATTTACTGCGAAGTAAATCTGCGTACTGTGGTAAATTCGACTTGCCAGCGCTTAACAGAAACATCGAAGCGAAATCCGTTATTAGCGTTTTCTATGGCCACAGCGAAGACCAGCCTTACCTCGACCAGCAAATTCCTCAGTCTCGTGCTTCGGCATCAGCCGGAAGTTGTGGGTATGCAGCTTGATCCTGAGGGTTGGCTGGCGATCGATGAACTGATTCACAATGCCGAACTTCGGGGAAAGCACTTGACGCTTGAGTTGCTACATGAAGTGGTCGCGTCTTGCGAGAAGAAAAGGTTCACGCTCAGCGACGATGGATTGAAGATTCGAGCCAACCAAGGACATTCCGTGCCTGGTGTGGAACTCAACCTTGAACCGGTGCCGCCGCCGAGCCTGCTGTACCATGGGACAATCAAAGCGTTTGTAGAGGGCATCCGCGCGCAGGGGCTGCTCAAACGCTCTCGTAATCATGTGCATTTATCAGCGGATATCGACACCGCCCAAATGGTTGGAGCTCGTCGCGGGAAGCCGATCATTCTGAATGTTCTCGCGCGGGAAATGCATGAATCTGGTCACGCGTTCTACTTGTCGGCCAATGGCGTTTGGCTGACCGATGCTGTCCCCGTTTCGTTCATCGAGTTCCCTGAATCGACGCAAGGATGAGTTCGACGTATGGCAGCAGTTGTATTGACCACCGGCAATTTGCTGAATCAGGACGTGGAAGTAATTGTCAACGCTTGGAATCGAAACGTCATTCCATGGTGGCTCCTACTACCTCAAGGTGTTTCTGGAGCGATCAAGAAACGGGCGGGTTATCAGCCGTTTCGTGAAGTTGCCAAGCATGGACCAATTCCACTGGGTGGCGCAGTTTTAACGGGCGCCGGTCGGTTGCCTTTTAAGGGCATCATCCATGTAGCTGGCATCAGCATGTGGTGGCGCTCATCCGAGTTCTCGATTCGTGAATCATGCCGGAATGCAATCCGAATTGCTAGAGAGCAGGGTTTCAGCTCGATCGCTTTCCCGCTAATTGGCGCAGGTACCGGAGGCGGCTCGGTTGAAAAGACTGAAAAGCTGATGATGGATCAGCTTGGCATGGAGAAGTATACCGGGAGAGTTATCGTTGTCCGATTCAGAAAGTAGCCCAGATCACAAATGAACGATAAGAGACTACTGAATACCGCTGAACTTGAAGACTCACCTGTCGTGGCCAACTGCTGCATGAATCGCGAAAGAGATCTGCGCGGTTCCAATGGCTATGAAGTGGAGTTGGGGTTTGATCCACTTGATTGGTTGCAGAGGCGACTCATTAAACACGGCGCTGTCCGATGGCTCGACATGTGTTGCGGAAGCGGTAAGGCATTAATCCAAGCTGCAAAATCCTGTGATGCTGCTGGATCGCGCTCAATACAGATCACAGGAGTTGACTTGGTGGGGATGTTCGCCCCCAACAACTCGAGCGGATTGCAACTGGTTCAATGTTCCGTGTTTAACTTTGAGCCGACCGAACGCTTTGACCTTATCACCTGTGTCCACGGACTTCATTATCTTGGCGATAAGCTGAAAGCGATTGGACTGGCGGCGTGTTGGTTGGTTAGCGACGGCCGTTTTGTGGCGAACCTCGACGCTGCCAACCTGTGTCTCTCGGAGGCAGACAAAGGGCACAGCAGAATCGTCCGTTTCCTGCGCGATCAAGGTTTCGAGTACTTGCCGGCCAAGCACTTGCTTCGACGCGAAGGGTACATGCGATTAAACGTGCCTTTTCGTTTTATGGGTGCCGACGACTCCGCAGGCCCCAACTACACCAAGCAGCCCGCGGTCAACTCCTACTACCAATAGCTGAGACTGCATCGGGGTGTGTGGGATGCGATGCTACGGCGAGTCGAAGCAAGACATTGGTGTAGAGCAGTACCTTCACTCGCCCCTACCTTCATAAATAGATTCGCGGCTATCATCAAAAGTGGTTGGAACTTTAGAGTGGATCTCCCGAAGCCGATTAAGGCTCGCTTCAAATTGCTCGTTGGAAATCGACGGCTCGCCTGTTAACTCGAGGTCTGAAACACGAAGAGTCTGCAAAACGTAGGCGGGAAGGTCCAGTCCAGCCTGTTCGGCGCGTTTTTTGATGATCGCTTCCAGGTCAGCCGGAAGATTGAGTACTAGATTCATGGGTTACCTCCTGCGTTGTATCGCTGTGGTCATTTTAGCACCGCCAAGCTGAAGAGGCCAAAGGTCCACTTTGCTTGGGATTCCGCCGCTTAACAAGTGATCTCAGGAGTTTGGGCTTTCAGGTACTGGTCCCGCACAGGAACGACGCGGAACACGATTTTCGTTTCGTGAAACCGGATGGCTCGGACTGCTCTGCCGACAATGTGCGAGAGGTGCAGCAGGTGGCCAAATTCTTCGGCAGTTAGCTCGCGGATGGAAGGCCGGTATCGCCAGTTCCGTCTCATAACTTACCTTTCATTTAGTAACTTGCTTAGTTTAGGAGCAAGCCGGAAACACAAACGGCGTGTCCGGGTAAACAGAGTGATGAACTTACAGCTTTTCAGCAGTGGCCATGGGTAGGAACATTCGATGGGGCATTCGTGGAAGTGATATAAAGCCGAACTTTGAATAGAAATTGGACGCAGCCTCGCCTTTGGAATCGACGACAATTACACTGGCCGCGATTTCGGATGAGACGCGAACACAGCGATTTAACGCGTCGGCAAGCAACAATGAACCGGTTCCCGGAAACGCAACATCTCGTGCTAGGCGACCAATCAGAATTGCAGATACTTCGGGATAACGTGGCAGGCGTTTGGTCAGTTCCTGGGGAAGCGCTGAGAGCTCTATCGAAGTTGAACAGAGTGTGTAAAAGCCGGCGACACGAGACGGTTCGGAACTTGGCGACAATACGAACACTGCTGCCGCTTTGCGCTTGACATCTTGACTAGCAATTTTGGCAAGATAGTTATTGAGAACGGCGATGCCACAATCAAATGCTTGCTTATCATGTTTCTTGCTGAGCGGCTCGCATACGAAATCGCTCATTTGCTTTCGACTCGCTGGCTGTGCTCAGCCAATGCACCGCGGAGCTTCTTATTTGGCCGCTTAGGCGACAGAAGAGCATCCACCAA
>JBGSJT010000686.1:0-23501 GCA_041741715.1 Pirellulaceae bacterium
CTTTCCTGGAGCTCCTTTAGAATCTTCGGGCTCACTACAGCCCGCTGCCGTCAATAGAGTGCCAGCTAGGATGACAATCATCAACCAGCGTGCGGAATTTGGTGGATACCAACTTGTCATGACAACTAGGCCTTGTCGGCAACTTGAGCAAAATGAAATGGACTGGTCCGTGCTATTCACGAAAAAGCGAGGGGGAGGTGGGTTCGCCATGCGGGCCAGTAACGTTGGGTGGGAACCCATATTCTGATTGGTTTCGCAAGTAAAAGCAACTGTGCCAAAGTGCCACGACGCTCGGCGCCGTTCGCCCCCTTCCCTGTCCCCCCTTAACTCCCTGGGCCCCATGCACCACTGGCCCCCTGCTAAACTCACCTACTTCATTGAAAACCTGGGGAGTGCCAACCCTATCACTTCGAGGCATTGGCAAACGCCCCATGGTTAAAAACTCGTCTCCTTCGACTCCACTGGCCATGCCAGTGCCACCCACTACTCCACTACTCCATCCCCAACTTGCGTGAGGAACCAAGTGGTCGCGACAGCTCATCGCCGCCACGCCCCTGATCGAGCGCTTCGTCAGTACTCTCTGGATCAACTTGACGACAGCAGGCCGTGAGCCGATCAATGAGTTCATCGAGTCGATCTTCCCAATCCTCTTCGGTGCTTTCCAATGGTGGAATGGAGGCCATCTCATCCAACAACAAGACCAAACGCAACAAATGCCGAAACAGTATCCCTTCCTGTTTCTGTAAGCCACGAGCCACGATGTATTTGTTGAATTGCCCAGCGAACTCGAGCACCTCACCTGCGACGTGCACCGCTACGGTCTGGACGTCGTGGACATTGGGAAAATCATAGTTAAATAGTCGACGCAGCTTTTCGCCAATGCTGATGATCCAGACACGTTCCTCTTCGAACACCCCTTCACCTACTCTCCTTCGCGGCTCGTCATCCTCGGGTGGTGGCTGACCGACCAATTCAGCTTGAGTCGCTAGGCCCAGTTCCAATAGCCGCTCGTCGAGTCGTTCAGTGGCCAGAGGACCAGCCGGGAGTTCTTCCAGCTTCGGCACCCGGACGTGACGTGCCACAGTCCCCGCCAAACCGAGTGCGCTCTCCAATGCCAACAGTCGTTCAGTGTCGTCTGCAATCGCCAAGTGTCCGGCGAGAAACACTCCGTAGAGCGGATTGATGCTTCGCAATCGAACCAGTAGTTCCAAGCGGTCGGTGGGACGCGCGAATTCTGGTGCGTAGTCATCCACTTCGTAACCACGACCAGCGGCCTCCATCGCAGCCGTCTCCTGCACTGGAGCTTTTATTTCACCAATTCCTGTTTCATCAACGGCCGACTGTACCAGTTTCCCCAGCCCCGCCGCTTCGAGCAGTCCGCCGGAATTACTCTTTGGCACCACGCCGCTTGGTCCCTTTGCGAGGGACTGATTCAGAGGTGACTGATTCGTAGGTGACTGACTACCAGGGGGTTGCGATGGTTTTTGTGTTTTGGGTTTCGGTTTTGGTTCCAGTTCGATGTAGCCCCCCGTCCACAACGTAATCAACATGCGGTTGAGTTGTTTCTGCGCCACTTCAATCTGTCGTGAATCAAGCAAACGCTTACCAACCAAAGTCCGCAACGGCTGCACCGCTGGAGTCTTAAGTAGCATGTAAGCCAACAAACGCCACGGCAAATCACCTTTGCTAACTAGATTCGCAGCCTCACCGGCGCGAATCTTTTCAAACTGCTCCTGTGTCCAATAGGTCTCTCCCTCGCGACGCTTGGGTTTCTTTTTCTTGAGTGCCTTCTTGGCTTTCATCAGTCCCGGATCTTTGGTGTCCTCCGGAATTTGATCGTACTTCTCCTTCCATCTCAACAGTTTGACATCGTCTTCGTGTGCCAATACGTAGACATAACCTTCGGAATCAAATTGCGGACGCCCAGCGCGACCAAAAATCTGCATCGCGCTGGCCGTGTCAATTGGCTTGCGCTTATCCTTGGGGCCTTTGAGAATTGTGGGGAGCACCACGCTCCGGGCTGGCAAGTTGATCCCCGCCGACAACGTTTCTGTACAAACTGTAACGCTCAGGAGTTTCTGTTGAAACAGATCTTCGACCACGCGACGATACTTAGGGAGGACGCCAGCATGGTGAACTCCGACTCCGCGCTGCAACAGTTGTTTGATTTTAGGACCTGCCCCCTCCGACCAATCGTATTGTTCAAGCGCATCGCTGAGCGCCCCCTGCTGCGCTTTGTCGACTACTTTTTTTCCTTTGAGCAGCTCTGCTACTTGCCAACATTCATCTCGATTGAAACAAAAAATCAGAGCTGGAGTGCGCCGCTCCGCTTCGCTCCCTTCAAACATTTTCTCGACCCATTCGTCGAGCATATAATCGTCGATCCAGTGGTAACTCAGTGGGACCTTGCGTTCCCTTCCTTCGACCAACGTCAGTCGACGATTGCAACTCCGCGACAGCCAGCTCGTGAATTCGTAACTGTTTCCCACCGTAGCGCTCAACAGCAGAGTGCGGATGTGTTCCGGCAGTAGTCCCAGTGTTAGTTCCCACACGATCCCCCGCTCTTGATCGTTGAAACTGTGGAATTCGTCCATCACCACCGAAGCAACTTGTTCGAAGTCAAACGCTTCCGGCTGCAGCAAGCGATTTAGTAAGATCTCCGCCACCACAACCAGTACTGGAGCGTCGGCGTTGACCTTGCGATTGCCTGTCACCAAACCGATATCGGTCTCCTTGAACCCCCAGCGCAGGGCCGACTGCTGTAGTTCATGCAGCTTCTGATCGGTCAACGCTATCAGCGGGGTGGTGTAGTAAGCACGCGTACCAGTGCGTAATGCTTCGTAAATCGCCGCTTCAGCAATGAGTGTCTTACCCGTCCCTGTCGGAGCGCAAACCAATACGCCCTGTTCGGCCGTGAACCACGCCAGCAGCGCTTCCTCTTGCACCGGATAGGGTACAAAAGGGAGACGTTCAAAGTACTCCGCCGCGATCGTATCGCGGTCGACGATAGAACTAGATGGTTGCGTAGCGGATTGCGGGGCGTGCTCAGGATTGGGCATCATTGCTGGATTTCGTTCGAACTAATGTAGGACTTGCGATTTCAGGTATTCTTCGAAGACTGTGTCGAATTGCAAACTAGACTGGTGAAAGTCGGTCAAAGTTACAACACAGATTGTAAGTGTCACCACTTCACCACCAGTTATAACCGCCAGGGCACATTGACGTAACATGCTTAGCCTGAACAACTTGCGGCTAAACCGGTACCCCAAACGCCATTGGCACCGCTTTTGCTCGAATAGATTCCGCGTGTACAGTAGGTGGTAATCGCGCCAATATGGATAGCCAAGCCACGAATCACGGAAGGGACACAAATGAGACGACGCAGCAGAAGTAAACCGATCAGTTTGATGACTGCGGTACTTGTCGAATTGGGGACGATGATCGGTATCATCGCGCTGGCGCAACCCACCTGGACACGGGGACTGATCGAACACGTCGCCGCACCGGCCATTGATGCCACCGCCGAAACATATTCTCCCGCGACCGTTGCCTCGGTTGATCAGAACCGTAGAACTACAGCGGCCCACGCATTACCCAACCATTTCACCCAATGGCAACCTGCAACTCCATTCAATTCTCCCGCCAGTAGTTTTCCCTCAGCCGCTTGGGAACAGACCACGCAGCACGTGGCACGAGCGGAACCGGCAGAGACTCGCCAATGGAGCACGTCTCAGAACTCACCCGAGTATCCTGTTCTGCCACCACCAGCGAGCAACTTTTATGCTCCACGATCCTACTAGTGGGTCGCGCTTGCCGAGCTTGCTGTACGCCACATCGTTGATGGTTGAAGCCCGCGATCTTGCATCGCGAGTGAACCAGTTTTCAAAGCTAGTCGTCGCGCCTAAGACCGACGTCCCTCGCCCGCTTGCCGACTTCGACTAACGCAAGCCTCCCATTATGTTGGGCGATTTCGCAGCCGCACTTGAAGTTCAATCGCCATGGCCTGAAGCTCAGCAAGTTCTCGCTTGAGCAATTCACTTTCGTTAGTCATCGGCTCGCCCAATAGCTCTTGCAAAATCTGAATTTTGCCAGCCACCACTCCCAAGGCACCACCCTTGTCCATCCCCTTCTCCATTCCCTTCTCCATTCCCTTCTCCATTCCCACCAGTTCGCCTTCTTCACGACCTTGTCTTAACAATCGGTCAACCAAGGAACCTGGCTCAAATTGAGTTGGGAAAACACTGTGCACCAAGTTGCCCAGTTCCTCCGAGTTAACCTCTTTATTTACCGACATAATATAAGCCACCATCGCTTTGATCCAACTCTCAACTCCGCCACTCTCTCCTGCTTCCAGAAGCAACTGCAGAATGTCGCGAAGTTTTTCCATTAAACTACTGCTGCGACTATATTTTAGCAGACTTAGCACGCTTTGCAAAACCTTCGCACCACCAATCTCATGATCGGACAGTTGGCTCAGATCGAGTAACGGAAAACCAAAACGCACCTGATAGGGTTCGAAAGCCGCCGGTGCGGAAATCAAGTCCTCAAGGCGGCGCGCCGCAGTCCATTCCGTGGCTCCATGATAGACGACTAATGGAATGATAGGGCACAGTGGATGACCGTCACGGACTCTTCGTTCCCAGATTCGCACAATGTATGAAAGCAACTGTAGCGGAGTCAACGGGTCTGTATGACTCTTGTGTTCGAACAACAGATATACGAATGCATTTAGCTTCTTTCTTATTCGTTGCTTCTCTAACTCCGGAACTTGCGCCAAGTCGACCGACATCAGCAAATCTGAATGTTTATCTCGCAAGTCGGGAGGCACAAAACTCCCCGGCTCATAACGGAGTGTATCGAGTTCAAGCTCGCGCAGCACCTGCGGTGGCAATTGCGTTTCAATCAAACTCCGCGCAGTCGGCAAATGCGACAGCGCAAAATGGAAGAAGTTATTGTGCGGTGAAGGTAAAAAGGATTGGTCCATATGACGCAACTCATAAAGTATCTAGCGGATCGATATCGATAACGTACTGCACGTCTTTGGGTGGTTTGATATCAGCAATCGTCCTGACAATTAATCGATTGAGTGGTTCCGCTTCCAAGGTTTGCAAGATCGCGTGAAATCGGTACTTGCCACGCAACCGGGCTAGCGGTGGTTGCGCGGGACCAAGAATACGACAGTCGATCCCCTGTAGTTGCCGAGTCGCTTGCAGCTTGCGGACAAACGATTCGGCAAACCCGTCGGTCTCGGTCAAATCGGGACCGCGCATGATGATGCGCGCCAAATGGCCATGAGGCGGATAGCCAAACTGAGCTCGCTGCGCCAACTCGGCCCCTGCGAAGCCAATAAAATCATGCTTGGATGCAGCCACAATGGCGGGATGCTCAGGAGAAAAGGTCTGTACCAGCACATGCCCCGCCCGTTCTCCACGACCTGTCCGACCAGCAACTTGAGTTACTAGTTGAAATGTTTTTTCTGCGGCGCGAAAGTCGGGAAAATGGAGACTGGTATCGGCATTGATCACTCCGACCAACAACACGTTGGGAAAGTCCAACCCCTTGGCGATCATTTGTGTCCCCAACAGTATCTGCACTTTCCCTTCGCGAAATTGCCCCAAGACGCGTTCGTGACTCCCCGGCCTGCGCATGGTGTCACTATCCATGCGGGCGATGGTGGCGCTGGGAAATCGATGGCGGACTTCAACTTCTAAACGCTGTGTCCCCAAGCCACTAAAACGCACTCCGTCGAATTTACAAGCGGGACAAGCGGGGGGGGTTGGAATCTGATAATCGCAATAATGGCAACACGCTTTGCCTCCATCGCGATGATGCGTCAGGGGGAGATCGCAATCGGGGCAACTCAACACGTGCCCACATTGCGGGCATTGAATCGTCGTCGCGAAGCCGCGACGATTGAGCAACAGGATCACCTGCCCTTTCTCACGCAACGCTTCCTCGATCGCTAGATGCAGTTGCCGAGTGACGGCTCCGCGCCCCGGTTCAGGTTTCTGGCTGCGTAAATCGATCAAGTCAACATGTGGCAGCGGTCGATTGTGAATGCGGCGTGGTAAGCTAGCCAGCCGATATACTCCGTTCTGGGCGCGGTGCCAACTCTCAAGACTCGGCGTCGCCGAACCCAGCACCAACGGAATCTGTTCGAGGAAGGCACGATGCAAGGCCACGTCGCGCGCGTGATAACGCGGTACGTTGTCTTGCTTAAACGAATTCTCATGCTCTTCATCGAGCACAATCAGTCCCAACCTAGGGAGCGGAGCAAAGATCGCGCTCCGCGGGCCGATAACCACGGGAGTCTGACCAGCGCTGATCTTGCGCCATTGATGATGGCGTTCAATGGGACTCATGTGACTATGCAGCACCGCCACTTGTCCGAAGCGCTGCACGAAGCGTTGGCGAGTCTGGGGGGTCAAACTGATTTCGGGGACCAACACGATCGCTTGGCGTCCATAGCTGATCACTTCGTGGATCGCTTGCATGTAGACTTCCGTCTTACCACTACCCGTAACGCCATGCAGCAAGATCGTCTGTTGCTTACCGGAATTGAGTGCCTCCAAAATCTCACGCAGGGCTTGACGTTGGTCTGCACTCAAGGCCAACGGCGGCCCGGAGGGAATAGGGAGCGTTGGACTCAGCTCTTCCAACACCCGCTCCTGACGTCCTTCGATAAAGCCCGCCTCGCGCAAGGCACTGATGGGCGCTGTCGAACACTCCGCCAGCTTTTGTAGTTGATCGATGGTCACTCCGCCACCGACCAACACCAATTGCCGGATGACACTCTGCTGTTTTGATGAGAGGCTGTCGATGAGCGAATCGTCCTCGGCCTTGGCGGTCGAATACAACACGATGCGTTGGCGACTTCCCGCTGCGGCGCGCACCCCCGCCGGAATGGCCGCTTCAAAAACCTGCCCCAACGGAGCGATATAGTAGCGACTCATCCACTGCATCAACTCCAGTACACGCGGCGTGCAGAGCGGCTCGGCGTCGATCACTTCAGTCACCGGCTTGAGCGCATCGGGAGATTGCTTGATCGTCTCCACGGCAATGCAGTAGCCGAGCATTTCGCGATTGGAACGCCCCAACGGAACTTTCATCCGCACTCCCACTTGGACTTGGTCGATCAATTCGTCGGGGACGCGATAGTCGAGCGGCCCATGCGGAGCTTCCGCAAAGACCACCCGCGCCGCGCGACATTGACTCCGCGCATCGAGCTCCCAAGGGGGGACGTCGCTGGCGAACAATTCTGGCTGATGACTCGACATGGGGTTTTAATGCACAGCCGTTAAAGTAAGAATGCTTGAAATCGTTCACACAAAAGTCGCTGATCGCTCCGCCGGTCAGTTGCTTTGGCGTCACCCAAGCGACAGAGTTCTATTTATATGTCAGACCCCTCGGCCCGTCAGCGCATCGGCATCTATGGTGGCACATTCGACCCAATTCACATTGGACACTTGCTGATCGCCGAGCACGCCCGCGAAGAGCTAAAATTGGACCAAGTCCGCTTTATTCCCGCCGCCACAGCACCCCATAAACAGCAGCAGTCGACCGATGCCAAGCAACGCTGGGAGATGCTGCGTCTAGCCCTTGGCGGCAATCCGCATTTCGTGGCCGATGAGCGCGAACTTCAACGTGGTGGCACATCCTACACCGTCGATACGCTAGCCGAAATCAAAGCGGAAATGCCCGCCGCCGAATTGTTTTTTCTAATGGGGAGCGACTCGTTGGAAGAATTGCACACCTGGCGCGAACCGACGCGGATCTGCGAACTGGCCTTCGTGGCCGTGCTCGCGCGTGGTGGACGCCTCCCCCCAGACATGTCGCTGCTTAGGCCCTATCTCCCCACCGCTCAACACGCCAACATCGATCAGCATTTGATATCGATGCCACAAATCGAAATCAGCAGCAGCCAAATTCGCCAACGCATCGCCAGCGGACAATCGGTGCGATATCAATTGCATCCCGCAGTTGAAGCCTACATCGTGGCTCAGCGGCTCTATTTGAGGCTAGTTGCTAGTTGCTAGTTGCTAGTTGCTAGTTGCTAGTTGCTAGTTGCTAGTTGCTAGTTGCTAGTTGCTAGTTGCTAGAGGATTCTCATTTGATCGCGAAAACATCCCGTATTATCTTTTTGCTGCACATCTTTTTGTCGAACGCGTTGATGTCGTAACTCGTTCTACTCCAGTTGGAAGTTGACCATCACTCCCTTTCAGTAGCCATTCGGGAAGCGCCACTTCGTGATGAATACAAGCCCGACACCTCGAGAATAGCGTTGGCCAACGAGTGTTTTCCGACAAAAAAATGTGCGGCAAAAAGATGATGCACTCAATTACGTGAATAATTAATTCGGCACAACTAGCCACCATGCGAGGTATGACTTGGAAAGGGAGCCTCGATGGATTTAGCTTGCTTCGATCTATAAACAAAAAAGCCACTGCCGCTGAGCGGCAATGGCTGATCAACCCAAAGATCGAGCGGTCGATTGCTGCCGTATGAGACCGCTTACAGTGTCCAACCTTCGCGATATTCACGTTGAACGAACTTGTTCACCGAGTCATCGTTGGTGCACTTGAGCTGCTTGGCATCCCATTCATAACGCTTGTCGACTTCACCGCGTAGTGCCAGAATGCCTACTAACATCGTCTCGGTCAGACGCCCTGCATAGCCAAAGTTGGACATCGTCCCCGGCTTGTGTTCGCCGGTAATCGACTTGACAAACTCCCACTTCTGTCGCTCGTCGGTCCCACCTTCGAATGGGATGCGAGGAATACTCTGCTCGGGGATCTTAAAGTCTTTGGTAGCTTTTCCGTTGCGAATCAAATCATAACGTGCGCCGTAATCGTCAGGGGAGAAAATCATCCCTTCCGTTCCAATGACGACGGCACCACTGGTCTTCTTGTCGGTCTTGCCAGCTCGCCAATCAGCAACTCGCTGTTGAAACGAAGCGGGAAGCTGTTCCAAGATTTCATCCGCAGGAAGATTCCCACCGTCATACCAGTAGAAATCGGTCGCGACCAACCCTTCGCGTTTAGGAAACTCGAATTTGAGCGTCGAACTGGAAGGGTACTGCTCGCTATCGACAATCCCCGAATTCTTCAAAGCGGTTACTGAAATGGGATCCCAGAGCTTAAGCGCCATGACCGGCATGTTGGTGGTATGGCAAGCCATGTCACCCAGCGCGCCAGTCCCAAAGTCGACCCAACCACGCCAATTAAAGGAGTGATAAATCTTTTCTTTGAAGGGACGCATCGGAGCCGGACCAATCCAAGCATCCCAGTTCAAATCCTCGGGGACAGGATCGCTACCAGCCGGCCGCCCTTCACCTTGCGGCCAAATTGGACGATTGGTCCACACGTGGACTTCCTTGACATCGCCGATAGCACCCGAACGAATCACTTCGACCGCTTCGCGCAAGCCATTTTCGCTGGTTCCTTGGTTGCCCATCTGAGTAACCACTCCCATCTTTTCGGCAGTCTCGCGCATCAGCCGCGCTTCGCCAATCGACCAAGTCAATGGTTTTTGGCAATAGACGTGCTTCTTCATTTTCATGGCCTTGATGGCCGCGCAAGCGTGATTGTGGTCGGGTGTACTGACGGTGACGATATCGACTTTGTCACCTAGCTTATCGAGCATTTCGCGATAGTCTTGGAACTGCTCAGCGCTTTCGAACTCGCGTCCTTTCTTGGTCAACGTCCCTTTATCGACATCGCACAAACCAACAATACTGACACCTTGTTCGGCAATATGGCTGGTATCGCTACTCCCTTTTCCGCCAACACCGACGCATGCTGCCGAAAGACCCTGAAGGGGCGAAGCGTGTATTCGCCCTAGCGAACTAGTCCCCAGCCACACCCCGGCGCTCAAAGCGGCTGACTGCCCCATAAACTCGCGACGTGATTTACCATTTGACGATTTTTTATTTGACACATTACCATTCGACACGGGAAAGACCTTTGTAGGGAGTGATGCTTGAGAGTAGTATCCAGGAGGGTGCTACGGTGGGATGTCGCTCGATAGTTTCATAGGCAGCTTCAATTCGTGCCCAATCAAACTAGTTAACGAATGACCATTATAAGTTGCCGTCACCGGTCGAAACAAGCCTAGTGATTGATCTAGGCGTAAACATCGTAGTGGACGAGGCAACGAGTCCCGTGTTCTGGGACTCGCAACTTCGTGGGAGGTGGGAGATTGAAAAAGTTAAAATGAGAAGTGAAAAATGCAAAATGCTGGAGAAGCGATGCGACGCGGTGAGGACTTGGAAGATCTTGAATCGAGATGTTGGATCAGGCTGGTCCTGAAAGCCGACCCGTTGCCCGAATCACGACTATCCGAATTTTTCAGACGAAGCAATTCAATTGTGCAACATCGTCGGGAAGTCAGTCGTCACCTCGAAAGCCAAACAAGAAAATCCCAAACAGCCAACGCCCAAGTAACATCCCAAACAGCCCCCATTTCGAATCAATTTGCATTTTTCACTTCTCATTTTAACTTTTTCAATAGGCGTCGCATCGTGCAGGATATGACTTTCGCTACGGATAGCGCGAATCGGACAGTTATTTCCCGCTCGATGCTAACACTCGAGATTTTTCCGGCTCAACAGCGTGATGGCCGCAATGATCTCGTTGGTGTTGCTATACACCATCTTAGGCGGCATGTTCTCAGTGGTTGTCACCGACTACGTTCAGTTTATCTTGCTATCTGTCAGTATGTTGTTCGTGTGTGCCTACTCTATTTCAGTCCTCGGTTGGCAACCGCTGGTAGATACGGTGAAAACGGTCCACGGCGCGGCGGGCTTTGATCCCTTCGATCAGGATGGATTTGGTATCACCTACGTGCTGTGGATGATGTTTACCTTTCGACTGGTCTCGTGTGCGATCTGGCCGACGGCAGTCATGCGCGTCTTGGCCGCCAGGGACGAAGTGGTGGTTCGACGGATCTATACATGGTCATCGATCGGATTCATGACTCGCTTTATCATTCCACAATTCATCGGTATTTGCGCGCTAACTTGGCTGTGGCAACAGAATCATGATACCTATTTCGATAGCCAAGGGGTCCTGATTGCTGGTGCTGACGAATCTTTTAAGTCGCTCCCCAGATACTTGGCGTGGCTGTTGCCAACCGGCTTGATTGGCCTGCTCGCGGCGGGCATGCTGGCCGC
The DNA here is from genome assembly GCA_041741715.1 of Pirellulaceae bacterium. Taxonomy (GTDB): domain Bacteria; phylum Planctomycetota; class Planctomycetia; order Pirellulales; family Pirellulaceae; genus Aureliella. The sequence continues at coordinate 11,171 of JBGSJT010000686.1, forward strand.
TGAGATGTCAACGCAAGATAGCTATTTGCTATGTTGGGCGACCCGCATTGTCGAAGATGTGATCAATCCGCTGACCGGAGGACGATTGTCCATGCGCATGCGATTGCTGCTGTCGCGCATCATGATTTTTCTGATCGGTGTGTTTCTGCTGGCCTGGAGCATTTGGTATCCGAGGCAGCAAGACATGCTCGATTATTTGGCGGTAGGTACGGCGATTTACTTCACTGGTATAATTGCGCTGTTGGTGTTCGGGCTGTATTGGAAGAAGGCCAGCCGCGCGGGAGCCTACGCTGCTCTGATTGCTGGAACCAGCGCGGTAGTCGGGCTGACTCCAGTTCGCGAAATGCTGCATGTCACCAATGCCGATCTGGGCTTCACAATTACTGAGGCGCAAATTGCCCTAACCAGCGTTGCCCTGTCGATGAGTACCATGATTTTTGGATCGCTGCGCTTTCCTGATCACCGCGAAACAGTTTCAACTGAGGTTGTATGATTGACATGTGGGCAAATGTATGGGGAGTTGTGCTGATACTAGTGTTCTGTGTCTTCGGCTTGTTAACGCAGGTGATCGGCGTGGGGGCGTTTTTTGACGTCAAAGCGATGCTTTTTCCTAAAGATGAAGAGGCCCACGATCAGACAGAATCGCATGGTTAGAATTAGTGAACCTCAGGCGCTGTTGCCAGAAGTCTTAGGTTCCGTCCGTTCCTGAAAGACCTCGTTCCCAGGCAGAGCCTGGGAACCAGAAAAAGCAGTAACACAAAGCGACTAAAAAAACAAATTGTTGAAACTAAGCTGACCAAGGAGTTCTAAGCACATGCGAAATCCAAACCTAATGATACTGGCAGCCTCCTTGATTGTTGCTCCAGAAGTCGTTCTCGCGCAATCTTCAGACCAACATTCTGAGCGACCGCAATCAATTCTGCTGAGCGCGGAATCGGCGACCCTGGTTGGGCCGGCGATGAAGGTCTTGGCGGATCAGGATGCCATCAGCGGTTGGAGTTCGCCCGAAAGTCGCGCCGTATGGGAAATTGATGTCACTCACGATGGAGTCTATGACATCCAAGCCGTTTGGGCACTGGAAAACTCTGCCGCCGCATTTACGGGCAATCGCTACGAAATTGAGCTCGATGATGTGGCGTTGGCCGATCGCTTGGTAACTCATAGAGAAGGTTACGTCAATCCAGGTGGGAATCGCGCAGCCACGACCGGAAGCTGGAGTCGATTCTCTGAGTTTGTTTTAGGCCAAGTTACGATGACGCGTGGACAACACCAATTCGTGTTTCGACCCGCGAAGGAGATCTCCGGCCAGTGGCTGAGTTTGCGGCAAATTCGACTCGTCCCCGCCGGCTCGACCGAACCATTCCAAAGGCCTCCCCTCTCTCTCCCCGAAGGCTTTACGGCGGAAGTCGTCGCCGATCTGCCATTGATCCAGTACCCGATGATGGCTTGTCTGGACGATCGTGGCAGGCTGTTAGTAGCCGAGAGTTCTGGTTCCAATGATTCAGGGGCTGAATTGCTCGAACAACCTCCGCACAAGATCGTGCGGTTGGAGGATAGCAACGCTGATGGCGTCTACGATCGACGCACAGTATTTGCGGATGGCTTGACGATTCCCAATGGCGCCGCGTGGGTCGCTGGTGCGCTGTACGTTTGCTCGGCACCTTACTTGTGGCGATTTGAGGATCGCGATGACGACGGTGTGGCCGAACTGCGATCGAAGCTACCGATAGCTTTTAATTTTAATGGCAACCACTCCGGGATGCACGGACCAAGTTTTGGTCCCGACGGACGGCTCTACTGGTGTGGTGGTGTGCATGGTTGGAATCTGTCCCCCAACGATGCTCCTTTTACTTTTACCGATACTTGGCCGTCGCGCACGCCAGGGGCATTTTCCATTTGGCCCGATGGCACTGAGCCAGAGGCCGTGGGGTTTGGTGGCCGAGCCAATCCAGTGGAGATCACTCACACCGAAAACGGAGAGCCCATCGGTTCCGTGGCGGTTTACGACTTAGAGGAGGGACGCCATGATGCGTTGCTACACTGGATCGACGGTGGGGTGTTCAATCTTACCCCAGGTCGCGAGGAGGGAGTGACTCAAACCGGCCAGCCGTTGATCCCGTTACAACGACTGGGACACGTGGCGCCGTCCGGAGTGGCCATCTATCGCTCGCAAACTTTTGGGAACGATTATCAAGGAAATCTGTTTCTGGCGCAGTTCAACACGCATTCGGTGCAGCGATTCATGCTCCAGACGCGAGGCAGTTCGCTGGCGGCGACCGAGGAAACCTTTCTGTCCTCCCCGAGTGCTTATGCTCACTTTACCGACGTGTTGGAAGATGCCGATGGGAGCTTGTTGGTAATTGACACGGGAGGTTGGTTTGTGCGTGCCTGTCCGACATCGCGCATTTCCAAACCCGAAATCAACGGTGCAATCTATCGAGTTCGCAGAACGGATGCGAGTGTACCAGCAGACCCACGTGGATTGAGCCTGGATTGGACTCAAGCGACCGATGCTCAACTAGCTGATCGATTGGGAGACGACCGCATGGCAGTGCGCGACCGCGCCACTTCAGCGATGGTCGAGCGCGGCGGGTCGGCATTGCCCGCGCTGTCCGATATACTGCGGAAGAGTTCAAATGTTGTCGCGCGTCGTCAAGCGGTGTGGGCATTATGTCGCCTGCGTCATCCCTCCGCCAACGAATTGCTCCGCGTTGCACTGCATGATGACCACTCAGACGTGCGTAGGTCGGCCGCACACAGTTTAGCCACGCTCCGCGATCTCCAATGCGGTTCGGACATGCAACAGTTGTTGACCAGTGGAGATGAAACCGAACAGCGATTGGCAGCCACCGCCCTGGGACGAATTGCGGACGCTACCGCCATTCCAGCTATCATCAGCGCGTTGGGCAAACGTCCTGAGCGGTTTCTGGAGCACGCTTGCATATTAGCCCTGATTCGCATCGGAGATACCGAAACTACCGCGTTGGCATTGAACAGTGACAGTTCCTACGTGCGGCGATCAGTGCTGATTGCCCTAGATCAAATGGGATCTAGTACACTGTCGCGCGAGCAAGTTCTTCCGTTGCTTAACACCGATGATCGAGAACTGCAACTCTCTGCCTTGAACGTCATCGCCAAACATCCCGATTGGTCGGGGAGCATTGCCGATCTACTGCTAAGCTGGTTGACAGACTCGTCGAGCAATGCGGTCCCCACGACGATGATCAAGAAAACCCTGACGGCATTTGTTCGACAAACCGATGTGCAGCAATTGATTGCCGAAAAATTGGTCGACGCGCATACTTCGCGTGTTAACAAGAAGATGCTGCTCGAGACGCTGGCCGACTGTCAACTTGATGCGTGGCCCGAGCATTGGGACAGACCGATTCGCCAACTGCTTCGCTCCCCCGATGAAGCATTGTTGACTCAAACCTTAACTACGATCTTTCAAGCCAACATCGATAGTTTTGATTCGGATGTGCGGCAGGTCTGTGCGGATGGCAAGTGCACGGAAGAGGCGCGCGTGGCTGGCTACCGCGTCCTTGCCCAACATCATGGTGAGCTGAATGACACTGCCGTCCGATTGCTCGTGACACGGCTTGGGAACGATGTCTCACCATTAGATCGAATGACGGCAGCCGCGACATTAGGCGCTGCAGCGCTCTCTTCCACACAGCTCGCATGGGTAGCGGAGTTAATGCCTAGTTGTGGTCCGTTGGAGTTGCCCATACTGCTCGACGCCTTTGGCAAGTGTCAAGATGAACGTCTCGGTCAGCAAGTGCTGCAAGCGGTGGGAGAGTCGCAGGGCTTTAGCTCGCTCTCCGCAACTCAGCTTGAAAAGACATTCGAAAATTTCTCAGACAGTTTGCGATCGCAGGTTGAGGGACTGGTTGCGCGACTAAAAGTGGGCGAAGCCGAACAAGCCGAACGCTTGGCGCGGATTGAGAGAGAATTATCCGCCGGTGATTCCGTTGCCGGGAGACAAGTCTTTTTCGGTAGCAAGGCGGCCTGTTCCGCTTGTCACCGCGTGCAACAACAGGGGGGTGAGATTGGCCCCAACCTTTCGGAAATCGCCCGCATTCGCGGCACCCGCGACTTACTCGAATCGATCCTCTTTCCGAGTGCCACCTTGGCTCGCGACTTTGAAACCTACACCCTGTTAACGACTCAAGGAAGTGTTGTTACCGGCTTGATTCAAGGGGAAACGGCCGATGCCGTACACCTCAGGACCGCACAACGCCAAGAAGTGCATGTCTCGCGAAATGAAATCGAAGAGATGTCGCGCAGCAACGTATCGATCATGCCTCAAGGTTTGGACACCATCATTAGCCGCACAGAGCTGAGTGATTTGATCGCGTATTTAATGACACTCCGATAGTAGTCCGTTAATGCATTGGTGAGCGGAATCGGCGCCAGCCGTCCGGTATTGCAATCCCTCCGTTGCCGAAGTCGCCATTCGCGCGACCTTATGCTACTTCATGGCCATATTGCTTAACCAGTGCCACGTGCATGCTGACGACTGGACGACTTCCAGCGAGTTTATGCGACAAGCGGCTCCAAGGATTATGAACTGCGATCGAGCGCGAGTCAGATCCTGGTGTCTGGCTTCGACGCCGCTGGCGTAATGCATGGACTGTTCAATATCCATCCAATCGCGATTGAAGCTCCGCGAAGGGCCGTTTCTTTCACGAGAGCTTTCGGTAATGAGGCACTGTCTTTATCAAACGCGGATGGTGCTGTCATGGCTAGGCTGGATGCAGTGGCCACCATGCGACAAATTGCCATCGATGAGCTTGCCCGAACGCGGGATTCGCTGATCGCTGCCGAGCGGGATTCTCGTTTGGGATACGAATCAGAGATGGATTATGTGTAAACACCCTTGGAAATCGGCGAGAAAATCGACGTATTGCGTGATATAATGGATCGACAGATTCCCGCCTACGCTAAAGATGATGTGAGTTGACCGACATGCCGCACAGCATCCCCCACCTCCAGCGCCTGATGCTGATCCTGTTCCTCCTCGTTGGAACGAATCCATGGTGTTCCAATGCAGCGGATGAGCGACCATCGGTGTTGACAACGACCAAGGTAGCTGCCGAAAAACTGCCAACAACTGTCCACTACAATCGCGATGTGCGACCGATCTTAGCAGAGTATTGTTTCGCCTGTCACGGTCCCGATAGCGCTGCTCGCGAGGCTGACCTAAGACTCGATCAAGCCGAAGCGGCTTTGCACGCTGGAGCGATTGTGCCCCACGACATCGCAGGGAGCGAGGTGTTGCGTCGAATCGGCTTGCCCGCTAACGATGACGAAAGAATGCCTCCAACTGCAGGTCATAAGAAGTTGGATGAATACCAATCGCGATTACTAGCTCGCTGGATCGAACAGGGGGCTGAGTACGAACGGCATTGGTCATTCGTCCCACCAGAGCGACCGCCAGTCCCCGAAGTAAAGGACAGGCTATGGGGTCGGAATCCAATTGATCAATTTGTGCTCGCTAAACTCGAGGAACGTGGTTTGAGCGTGGCCCCCGAAGCGGATCGAGAATCGCTAGCGCGACGCTTGGCGCTGGACATCATTGGGCTCCCCCCCGAACCGTGGCTCGTGGCGCAAATTGTCAATGATGCTCACCCCGACAGCTACGCGCGATATGTTGATAACCTGATGGCATCGAAACATTGGGGAGAGCACCGCGGGCGATATTGGTTGGACTACGCGCGCTACGGCGACACACATGGAATCCACGTTGACAACTACCGTGAGATGTGGTCCTACCGTGACAATGTTATTGACGCTTTCAATCGCAACCTCCCTTTCGACGAATTTACGATAGAACAACTAGCGGGCGATTTGATTCCCACACCCACTTTGGAGCAGGAAGTTGCATCGGGTTTTAATCGGTGCAACATCACGACCAACGAAGGGGGTATCATCGACGAAGAGTATCGGGTGCTCTATGCCAGGGATCGCACGGAGACCACTGCAGCGGTCTGGATGGGGCTGACGGTCGGCTGCGCGGTATGCCACGATCACAAATTCGACCCCATCACTCAGCGCGATTTCTATTCGTTGGCGGCATTCTTCAACAACACCACACAGCCCGTGCGCGATGGCAATATCTCCGACACACCGCCAGTGGTAACGGTTCCGCTGCCGGAAGATCGAGAGCGATTCGACGCGGCGGAATTGGCGCGCTTAAGAGTTCAGGCGGAGGTGGACGAAGCGCGAAGCGCGGCGCGCGTTGAATTCGATGCGCAAGCCGATCGTTTAGATCGACCAGCCATTGAGGCGCTCGCTCCGACCGACAACCTCGTGTTACACGCCCTACTCAACGAAAGTTCCGCAGGGGCCCTCAGCTTTGTTCTCAATGGCAAGCTGCGATTAAGCCTTGCGCAGAGCTTGAAGGGGGAGTCGGAAGTTACCGGGCAGACATCCCCCAGGGCTGTTGGACGGGGAGAATACGCGCTGCTACCCGCTAACGAACTTGGGGTAGGGATTGAGTTCGACAAGCCGTTCTCGCTGGGTGCCTGGGTGTACTTGAATAAAGAAGGTACCGTGACCAAGGTGGTGGCGACGAGCGATCCGGCTAGCCAGAAAAGAGGGTTCTCCCTGTTCATTGATAACGATCGAGTTGGCGTGGAATTGGTCAACAAATGGCCCTCGGACGCTTTAAAGGTGGTGACCCGCGAGGCGCTCCCCATCGGCAAATGGCATCACCTGTTTGTTGTCTACGACGGTAGTCGTAAGTTCGATGGCTTGCACATCGTCGTCGATGGCGAGAATCGAACTGACCGAACTCAGCGGGCTAAAACACTCACTCAAACGATTCGCAGCGACGCCAATTTGGTGCTCGGCGAGTCGGATAGCTCCGCCACGTATGTCAACGATCTGCGAATTTACGATCGCGAGTTGACCAGCGACGAAGTTAAGCGTGTTATGCTCGGGAGTCGGCTTGCGTACTTAGTACAAAAATCGGCGAGCACGCGCAGCAGCGACGAATCGGAAGAACTATTCGACTATTGGATAAAATCATATGCGCCCCGACATAGCCAGGCCGTGGCGACCCTGACTGCCATCGATGCTGAATTGGACGAAATGAAGAAGCGCGGGACCGTGGCCCATGTGATGCATGAAAAAGAGATGCCTGCCTCGGCACATATCTTGAATCGTGGCGAGTACGATCAGCCGCTCGATGAAGTTGTGGCCGCAACACCTGTCGCACTCCCCGCCATGACCGAACACTTCCCAAAAAATCGACTTGGCTTAGCGAATTGGTTAGTGTCGGACGAACATCCCCTCATGGCGCGGGTGACTGTCAATCGATTGTGGCAAGAGATCTTCGGCGCAGGGCTAGTGGCTACCTCAGGTGACTTTGGAGTGAGTGGTGAACTCCCCAGCCATCCCGAATTGCTCGATTGGTTGGCGGTCGAGTTTCGTGAATCTGGGTGGGACGTCAAGCACATGGTTCGTCTGATGGTCACTAGTTCTACCTACCGTCAGGCCGCGATTACCACGCCTCAGAAGCTGCAGATCGATCCCGATAATCGTTGGTTGTCGCATGGTCCACGCTATCGCATGGATGCGGAAATGATTCGCGACTATGCTCTCGCCACGAGTGGGCTGTTGATCAACAAAGTCGGTGGAAAAAGCGTCAAACCGTATCAGCCCGACGGAGTTTGGGAAGCGGTGGCGATACAGTCGAGCGACACTCGTTTCTACGAACCTGGAACCGGTGAGGATCTTTATCGGCGGAGTATGTATACCTTTTGGAAACGGAGCGCACCGCCAGCCGCAATGGAGATCTTCAATGCTCCCAGTCGCGAGTTCTGCGCGGTTCGTCGGGAGCGGACCAATACACCGCTACAGGCGCTGGTAACCTTGAATGATCCGCAATTTGTGGAAGCCGCGCGACATGTGGCCACCAACGCCATGCGACAGCACGCTGCCACTTCGGAACGCATCGACGCAATCGCCGCACGCGTCCTGTGTCGAGCGCTGCGTGAAGATGAACAACAGATTCTACGACGCTCGCTGAAAAAGCTTTCCGAATATTTCGAAAGCCATGAAGCGGATGCGCGGGCACTGCTAACGGTAGGTGAAAGCGCAGCTGACGATCAACTTCCACCCCACGCATTGGCCGCTTTCACCATGTTGGCGCAGCACCTGCTCAACGTGGATGAAGTCCTAAACCAGTAGTCCTAAACCAGTAAGGGTCCTCAATGACAGACTACTCGCGATTCGCACTGCAGATCGCTCGTCGCCGCTTCCTGACCGACACCAGCCAGGGATTCGGATACGCCGCGCTGGCCTCATTGATGGGACTAGCTCCCGCCGCTGATTCCCTGCTGCCAAACGCTAATCTAGCGCTAGGCGGGGAGCTTAATAATGCGACGTCCGTGGGTGGGCTCTCGACACTCCCCCATTTTGTGCCACGCGCCAAGAGCGTGATCTATCTGCACATGGTGGGTGGGCCATCACAGATCGACACGTACGATTACAAACCCGAAATGCACGATTGGTATGACAAGGATTTTCCAGAGAGCATTCGCGACGGTCAACGACTCACCACGATGACCAGCGGGCAAGCGAGGTTTCCAATTGCACCTTCCAAATACAAGTTCGCCCAACACGGTGAAAGCGGAATGTGGGTCAGCGAAATGTTACCCTACACCGCGCGGATGGTCGATGAATTGTGTTTCGTTCGGTCGATGCATACCGAAGCCATTAATCACGAGCCCGCAATTACGTTTATTCAAACCGGCAATCAGATTACCGGTCGACCCTGCATGGGATCATGGCTCTCTTATGGTTTGGGGTCGTTCAACCAAGACCTGCCAACCTTCGTGGTGCTGGTCGCCAAACCGAGCAATCCCAAAGGGACGCAAGCCATCTCGGCGCGATTGTGGTCGGCTGGTTATTTGCCAGGCCAACACGCTGGCGTGTCGCTGCGCAGCCAAGGGGATTCCGTGCTGTTCATCAACAACCCACCTGGCGTCTCGTCTGAATTGAGGCGACAGTCGCTAGAAGACATCAACGCTTTCAATCGATTGAATTACTCTCGCGTGGGCGACCCAGACATTCAAACTCGTATACAACAATACGAGATGGCTTATCGCATGCAAGCCAGTGTGCCCGAATTGACGGCCATCGGTGACGAAAGCCAGGCGGTCTACGATCTGTATGGCGAACAGGCGAGGACTCCTGGGACGTTTGCCAATACGGCGCTGATGGCGCGTCGGTTGGTGCAACGGGGCGTCAGGTTCGTGCAGATTTATCATAACAATTGGGACACACATTCGGATGTTGGCGGACGATTGCCCGATCAATGTCGCGATGTCGACCAACCCTGTTGGGGGCTGATTCAAGATTTAAAGCAACAAGGAATGCTCGAAGATACACTTGTCGTCTGGGGTGGAGAGTTCGGACGTACGATCTACAGTCAAGGTGAGCTGACCAGGGAAAACTATGGACGAGACCATCATCCACGCTGCTTCACGATTTGGATGGCTGGCGGCGGGAGCCGGGCAGGTCAAATCTATGGAAAGACGGATGACTTTAGTTACAACATCGTGGAAAATGGCGTGCATGTGCGAGATTTCCATGCGACGATTCTGCATCTGCTGGGCATCGACCACGAACGTTTTACTTTCAAGAACCAGGGACTGGATCAACGGCTAACCGGTGTCGTACCCGCGAAAGTGATCGCGGATTTGTTGGCGTAAAATTATGCTTTTTCAGAGTAGAACAATTTTCCCCAATTGTTTACCGTGATCTGAATTCACTGCCTTTTATCTTTTTGCCGCACATCTTTTTGTCGAAATAAATGGACACTTGTGGTTGATCGCCACCATGGTTCTCCGGCTCAGTATCAGCCCGTCCCAAATGCGGTCGACAAAAAAATGTGCGGCAAAAGAATGATATACTCGCATTCGATATCGATTCGACACTCGCGGAATTATTACCAATGCGCAGCAATGATCGACAGAGCGATCAGCGACTATCGCGCTGTATCAGGAAACGGTTTTTTCCCCTCTACTTTTGAGCAGACTGACATGATCTATCGCATCGCATTTTTATTGCTTGGACTCTCCGTCAGTTGGCCACTAGCGAGTGCAGCCGAACGCCAGACGAACTTCATCGTGGTATTCTGTGACAACTTGGGCTACGGTGATGTCGAGCCCTTTGCTCCGACGCCGCATCGCACACCGCAACTGAATCGCATGGCTGCAGAAGGGCGCAAGTTCACGCACTTCTGTATCTCGTCTGCTGTGTGCACGCCATCGCGGGCCAGTCTCATTACCGGCTGTTATGCGCAGCGTGTTGGATTGCATAACAACCCCCGTGATGGAATGGTATTGCGACCGATCTCTCCCTATGGACTTGATCCACGAGAGATAACCATCGCGGAAGACCTCAAGGAATTGGGATATGCCACGGGCTGTATTGGCAAATGGCATTTGGGGGATCAACCACAGTTCTTGCCGACCCGTCAGGGATTCGATTGGTTTTATGGCATTCCCTATTCCGACGACATGACGGAGCGGGTCTGGGAGGCAGATGGTTCGCATTGGCCTCCACTCCCTTTGATGGAGAACGAGATTGTCATTGAAGCCCCCTGCGATTGCGCGACGCTTACCAAGCGGTACACCGAGCGGGCCACGCAGTGGATAACCGAGCATCGCGACGAACCGTTCTTTCTGTATCTACCGCAAGCCATGCCGGGGAGTACGCAGACGGCGTTTGCGAGTCCTGAGTTTCTCGGTCGCAGCGCCAATGGCACTTGGGGCGACTCGATTGAGGAGCTCGATTGGTCGATGGGAGTGATACTCGATCACCTCCAAGAACTGGGGCTCGCGGAAAACACGCTTGTTATCTGGACGTCGGACAATGGCGCACCTTCGCGTCCAGATGTCAATGATCGTAGCCGCGGTTCAAATTTGCCACTGCATGGTCGGCTGGGATCGACGGCCGAAGGTTCGTTTCGTGTGCCAGCCATCGTGTGGCAGCCGGGTAAGGTACCAGCCAATACAGTCTGTAGCGAACTGGCCACGACGATGGACTTCCTGCCAACCTTTGTCAAGCTCGGTGGAGGCGCTCTGGCTAGTGACCGCCATATCGACGGTCATGACATCGGAGACTTGATCTATGGCAAGCCCGCTGCGAAGTCACCCTACGAGGCCTTCTACTATTATCAACTAGAACAATTGCAAGCGGTGCGCAGCGGACCCTGGAAGCTTTTCTTGCCCATTGAAAATCCGCTGAAGCATCCACATCTGAAGGCTGGAAGTCCGCCACAAGCCCTGTTGTTTAATGTTGTCGAGGATATTAGTAGCAAACACGACGTTGCGGCTGAACATCCAGAAATTGTGCAGCGCCTCACCGCGCTCGCTGAATTGGCCAAGCAGGATTTGGGAGACACAGACCATCCCGGTGCCGGACAACGTCCCGTGGGGCGCATTGCCGAAGGACAACAGCCCCAACCGCAATTATTGCAGTGAGCTGATAAGTCGATGTCAATGGCAGCCGCCAGCTCCGCCGTACGATCGCCAACACTATTTCATTCAGGCACAACCCCCTGGCTGTTAATACGACGGCGGACCCAATCACAACAGCAAACAGAAGCCCGCTTCCAGCCTATTTCAATTCCCCAATATTAGGATTAGTGTCCCTCAATTAAAGCATTGCCCATGATTCTAGATAATCTAAGTCAATATTTGCGCTATCAATCACTCGCGCCTGGTTTCGATCTGGGCTTTGCGTTCCTCAAGCGACTCGACTTGTTGGATTTGCCCAATGGACGCCACACTATCGACGGCGATCAAGTGTTCGCCATTATCGCGCGCGATCAAGGACGTGGTCGCGAAGCATCGCCACTTGAGTTCCATCGTCGGCATATCGACATCCAATATGTGGTTCAGGGGAAGGAGCTCATTGGTTGGCAATCCACGCCGACTTGTACGCACGTTCGTGCCCGCTATGACGCCGACAAGGATATCGGCTTTTTCGATGACTCTCCTGCGACATGGTGCCATCTCGCGTCTGGGGACTTCGCGATCTTCTTTCCCAATGATGCCCATGCTCCGCTGGCCGGAGAGGGGATTGTCCACAAAGTCGTTGTCAAAGTGGCCTGCGACGACTCGGCGTTCACCTGAGGCGGTTACACTAAATGGACTAGTTTTTTCGACACTTCTCGCTGAACGCCACCACGCACACGCTCGTTCCCAGGCTCCTGCCTGGGAACGCACTGTCTTGGAGGCTCCGCCTCCCGCGTCCTTGGAACCAACGACACTTCGGCAGGCGGAGCCTGCAATGCATTGGGTTCCCAGGCGGA
>JBGSJT010000687.1:0-1654 GCA_041741715.1 Pirellulaceae bacterium
CGCCAGCACTCCTAGACGACACGGCTGGCTATGGGGCGATAGTAAAGAAAGATTTTAGCTACGCGAACCTTCCGCCAACACCGCGTTATCTGCTCGGCTACGACGTGTCGGCAGGTTCGGGAACGCCGATACATCTATGGGATCTGATTGCTTCTCGTCCAGTTGAAGAAACGAGCGATGGTTCCTTTTTAATCAAGAATATATATGCATGGGACGATTCCTTCGGGGCCGCGTATGACCTTGTCTTTTCACTAGACGAACAGCACGGCTTTCTCCCAAAGCGTGTTGATACTATTGAACGAACAAGCAATGGCAGTACACCTTTCGCAGCCTTCGTGGTGAATAAGTTTGCCAAGGTCAATAACATGTGGCTACCCGTGGACTTCAGTGATTTGTCATACAGGTCCAAACTGGAAAAACGTTCCGTGCTTGATTTGAATAAAATAGAGCTAAATTCTACGATCGCGCCCTCTGAGTTTGATCTGCAGTTCCCCAAGGATAAGCTCTATGTGATCGCCGAAACGCGACAACTGATGCGTGATGGAAAGCTGGTTGAACAGTTGCCTGATCTGCCACCGCCGCGTCAGTTTCAAGAGAGCCAAAGACGCTGGAAAACGTGGGTAACCACAGGAGTCGCAGTCATTTGCTTGGTGGGTGGCGTTTGGCTATTCAGACGTCGGCTTTTCAGTCGTTACTATTGCCTCATATTGTGTGCAGTTCCAAGCTTAACCGCTTGCGGCACTAACGGCATTCCCACATCCAGCAACAGCCATGCGGAAACAGTTATGTTAGACAGCACGACTGCTATTACATTCAAAGAAGGCACTCAACAGTCCGTGACACACTTGCTCACCGATATTGGTGACTCAGCTCCGGCTGTCTTCACTCTGCTCAATTCTGGAAACACAACGATCGAGCTTGACCCGATTATTAATAGTACTTGCGGTTGCACCGCGGCCGATCTGAGACCGTATCGTATTGCTCCAGGAGAGACGAGTACTTTGACGGCAACGGTAGAGAGCCCGGGTGTTCCGAGTGCCAAAAGAATCGGGCTGTCTCTTCGAGTAATTCAACCAAAGCATGTCGAAATTCCCCTCATCATTGCGGCTACTTTTAAGGGTGACTGGTACGTTGAGAGCGGAGATGTCGAATTGCGCGGCTTCGCAGGAGCATTATCCACTGCGGATTTTCGGGTGTTCGGAATTCCTGATCGGCTGGGTGATCTTCAGATTGCTCATAGCAATAGCTTGACGCTGACAGAACGGAAATCTAATCGCGCAGACTGCCGAGAATTTGTTGTTACGGGGCAGATACAAACGACGCATTCGACGGCAATACTCGGAGAGATTGTTTTCACTACCGATCGTATGTTACCTGGCTCCCAATCCGTAACGGTTCGTGAACGCGGGGATCCAGTAGCCAAATGGAATCCCAAGGCCATCGTATTTTCCTCATCGGCACCGGTTGAATGCCGACTTAGTTTGATGGATGGGGCGACTCTGCAGAGCTTGGAAGGCGTTGGAGTAACAGCGGCCTTAACCCAACAGCACGCGGGTACAGCGGTCGTTTCCCTCGAACCGATTGAACTTGCCAAAGAGTTCAAAAGTCGAACTTTGGTCGCGAAGGTCAATTATCGCGATCGAATCGTCGAAGC
>JBGSJT010000688.1:0-22074 GCA_041741715.1 Pirellulaceae bacterium
CGCACTAAACAGGCCACCATCACCATGGCCTTGACGGGAATCCTGCTTGGCTCCGTTGCGAATATCAACCATGAAGTTTGAATTCTCGCCGATGGCGATCGTGTTACTCGTGCCGTCGGTCTGGCCCGCAATCTTATTTCCTCTATAACGCTGATTAAAAATGGTGACCACGCCAGAATTCTGCATCCAACCGAAACCAGTCCAACAGTTGTTTCCGCCGTCCGAGCGTATACCAGGACCACCAGGCGCCGGCTGAATATTCCAGTAACCGAGGTTACCTACGTAATCGGGTATCTGAATTGGGTAGGTTTGCGGCGCTCCGAGCGCTCGTGTCTGAGCGGTCGCAGTCTGAACTCGAGTCGGCTCCATAGGATTAGATGGGCATCGGAAGACCGGCACATTGACTTGGGACATGACCGACCAATTGCGGTTGGGACCGTAGCGATCCTCGAAGTCGGTGTCGACCCAAACCAGTTGGTTAAAGGCAGAGCTCTGTTCGATAAACGGAAAGATCTGTACCAACCACGAGGCACCGAGACGCGTCGACCCAGCTGGAGTTCCAGTGTTGCCTGGGAAAGACTTAAAGGTGTCGTGATAGTTGTGAATAGATAACCCCAACTGCTTGAGGTTGTTCTGGCAAGACATTCGTCGGGCCGCTTCGCGGGCCGCTTGCACTGCAGGCAGCAGCAAACCGACCAGGATCCCGATAATCGCTATAACGACCAACAGCTCCACAAGCGTGAAGCCACCCATAGCGGGCCTTTTCGCGGTCCGCAAAGTAAGTCTGAAATTTACTAACACAACACCACCCCTAGAAGTCAGAAGAAATGAACCGAGGCACGCAACGCTACCGAAAACGTTATAAGGAAAAGCCTGCGCTGCAAACAAGCGTAAGCAATTAGCAGACCTATTGCCGCAGCTCTGAGAGATAAATCCGTACCGGCTTTCTAACCTTACGACCTAAGGTCGGCGAGGTCGCCATTGCGAGCACACCAAAGAGGCAGCCCTTATCGCAACAGTCACCAAGTCGCCTGCAATTTATTAATTGCGATTTGCACTCCATTGAAGGGATGTCTGTTGCAACGCCTTCAGAACCGGCGACAACGCGCGCAAATTGAGCAGGAGTGACAGTCACCAAACGACTCCTACGGTTTCGAAATAGTCGATCACGGGACACTTCTCGCTGATCGCCGGTAAGGCCGGACGTAAGTCACCCTCCCGCCGAAAGTTGCGTCTTTCTGACGCGACTTTCGGAATTGAGGGTCGGAGCCCCAGCGACGGGGAGGGCAATCCCCCCTCTCCGCTCGCCGACCAACTACGTCGGTGCCCGTCGCGACTCTCCCGAGGGAGAGTTGGGGGGTATCGGCGATCAGCGAGAAGTGTCCAAAATGGAACTATATTACAATCCCAAAGTTCCGACACTAATTTTCCGTACGATGCTTAGCATCGTGCGGTAAATAGCTGTCGTAGCTACGTTCGCCAGAACGTCGATTCCCTGCGGTCTGGCGACCGCAGCTACGTTTAAGTTCGGACAGTTATTTCCCGCACGATGCTTAGTCCGTTGCATGATTGTTAGCGGGCTGGCTCGAGTTAGGCTCCATTACAACTTTGCCAAACTTTTCTTCCCATCGCGCCTTGAGGCACTGCTGCAAACGGTCTTGAAACGCGGCAGGTATCGCGTAAGGCTGACCATCTTTGTACAGCGAGATCGTTTGACGGATGTTGTCGACGACGACTTGACATGGGTTGCAGCCAGCCAAATGCTGTGCATACTCCTCGCAGATTTCGGTCAGCTCGACACCATCCACGTGATCGTTCAGTGCTTTGAGTAGTTCTTCGCAGGTCATTCTCGAGCCCTCGCGTGCGGTGCCTGTCGCTTTTGATCCAAGTAGGCAGAAAAGGTTACAAAAAATTAGGAGTGATTCTGATCAGGAATCATCGCCTGAAAGGCATCTCCAAATTTTTTAGTCAATCTCTCGCGAAGGGCAAGGCGTGCTCGCAATAGCCGAACCTTCACCGTCGATTCAGTCAGCTCCATGGCTTCGGCCGTCTCACGCACCGAAAGCCCTTCCACGTCACGAAGGATGAACACCAAGCGGTACTTGTCGTCCAGCTCTGAAAGTGCTTGGTCGATCTCCGCTCGCACTTCGGTTTGCTGAGCGAGCTCGTCAGCCGGTTTACTCCACGGGGCGATGAACTCGGGGTGCGGAACGTCGCTGTAGTTGTCATCGAATGACATCTGAGACATCGAAACAACTTTCAAACCGCGCTTTTTCCTGAGGATCTTTAGGGCGTTGTTACTCGCGATCTTTAGAACCCAAGTTGCGATCGAAGACTCTCCGCGAAAATCGCCAATATGCTCGATCAACGCCAAGAAAGTTTGCTGCGTCGCATCTTCCGCGTCTTGGGCTTGCTGCAGGATTCGCATGGCTAGCCCGTAGACTCGCGGTTGCAGATTGACAATCAATCGTTGAAAGGCGGCAAAATCGCCTGCTTTGGCTTTTTGCAGCAATTCAAGCTCAGTTGGCTCATCGATTAGCTGACTTTCCATGGGCATTTTCAGTCTTCGTCGCAGCTTCGTAAGTCGCTCAAGTCCTGCTGAACTCAATTTGGCGATTCATTCAGGGAACATTGTAACCTTTCGCTAACTCGTGGCTCTACCCTTACAACACGCGAAATCACACGCCTTCTCAGGAGTCCATTCATGCTCAAGCCCAAAATTGGCACAACCGACCGAGTGGACGAAAAGGAAGCCATCGAGTTCTATACGACGGCATCGATCCAAGCGAGTGAGGACCGCGACATTGGAACTCGGCAACTCTTCGAGCGAATCGCCGTTGACGAAGAGGGGCATGCAAGCTGGCTCGGACTGCAATTCACTTGCTCAAGCGTATGAGCGAGCCAGCCTATCTCGGCAAACACATGACGACCAATTCAGCACAGTGGGTAATTGTAGTTTCCACCGAAGCGAAATCAGAAACACTTTCCTAGCCTTTTCCAAGGAGCCATCTCATGGGCCGTTCGATTACTTTACTTAACTTTCTATTGTTGATCGCAATCCTTTCCGCACCAGTTTCAGCGCAAGGTCAACCTGGACAAGGTCGGGGGCAGGGGTTTCGAGGCGGACGCGGGCCAGGTCCAGGAATGGACAGAGGCATGAGGAATCATGCGGCGCTAAACGTAAAAGAAGCCACGTCGAACAACCTCAATTTTCCAATCATTGCAAATCACGGTGGCGTCGTTCAACTACCAGATGCCGCCCAACAACCTCGTGCGGGGACGAAGTTGTTGGTCGACCTGACAAGTGGCGGTGATGCTGGAAAGTTGAATTCGGGACTCGAGAAGGTTTCGAAGTACTTGAACATCTACGCGGGCGCAGGTGCGAAACCTGCCAAAGTGAAGATTGCAGTAGTTTTTCACGGCGACGCAACGTTGGCTGTGTTGAATCAGGACGCTTACTCAGCCAAGTTCAAGACCGATGGCAATCCTAACTTGCAACTTATGCAAGCACTGCACGAGTCCGGCGCCGAGTTGTATGTATGCGGTCAATCTTTGATTTCAAAAGGGGCAGACCCCAGAGACGTTGCACCGTTCGTAGAAACCGCGGTGTCGGCATTGACCGCTGTCGTGAATCTGCAAGCCGACGGCTACGCGTATGTACCAGTCGCCAGTTCAGCACCAGCACCGCAAGCGAGTCCCGCAAAAGATGCAGAAAATGTCAACGAGGACGACCACATCCACGGTCCTGTTGCTGGCGGCGGGATGGGCCTCGGAATGGGACGCGGGCCGGGTGCTATGCAAGGGATGCAGGGGGACATGACGACGTTGCACGCAATGTTCGCGGATCGTGACAAGATCAATCGCACGGTCACAAACTTGCCAGATGGAGCCGAAGCAGTCACGGAATCGGATGATGAAGCGATTGCTAACATGCTCAAAGAACACGTTCCAGCAATGGAAGACCGCGTTTTAGGGAATAAGCCGTTGCCCCCGATGACGTTTCATCCAATTTTCGTCGAGCTGATCAAGCATGCCGACGATTACTCGCTGACATACGAAGAAACGGACAAGGGGATGAAGGTCAGGTATCATGCTGACGACCCCTACGTGATCATGTTGGTTCAAGAGCACGCGAAGCTGGTCAGCCGCTTTATCAAAAACGGCATGGAAGAAATCCATACTCCCTACACGTTGCCAAAAATTTCGAAGGGAACTAACACGGATGGACGCTAAGAGCCATTCTAAACAGAAATGCCTGTCCTGCTGCGTTGACGAAGCCAGATTATCAAGCGCAGGTTGGCAGGAACGTTACGACAAATCGATGACAGGTTGGGACCGTGGTTCCGCCGCAAAATGAGAAAGGATGGCTTCTATCATGTGAGTAGGCACCGGTTATAAAAGCAACCACCGAACGGTGCCAAGAAGCGCGAGTACAAAAGATCAACCTTCGCGACACTGCAACCAATTTAGAAATTCGATTTACTTCGCACAAACCATGGTGATAGCGAAAAGGCAAAATTAGGGATGAAAAACAGTCCCCAGGTTGGCAAGAGACGCATTTCGCAATGCGGTAGAAATCTGTCGGGCCGTTGGCCCTGCCCGGGAGGTGGCCGCTTCTCTCGCCCGGCCTGCTGCCGGGGCTAGACAATCGGCTGGGCTATCAGCCCGAGATGCAATTGACGTTCGTTCCGATGTCATTGATCTTGCTTCGGGTGTCATTGATCTTGCTTCGTCAGAACAAACATCACTTGTGTTGCATCCTGCAATCGCAGCCGATAACGGTGGTTCCAGTCCCTTGGTAGCGAAGGTAGCGTGCGCAGCACATCATAACCGGGGACGCGAACTGAAATCTCGACCATGTCCTCCAAGCCGACACAGGGTAAAACCACTGTCGACTGATAACTATCGCCCGAGGGCAATTCAAGTCGTGAAGTGTGCCAGCTTTTCGGACGCATGACATAGACAATACCACCCGCAGGCAAGGGACTCTTGTCAAACGTGCGAACCTCAATCGACAGCTTTCGTGGGGGCATGGTTGCAATCCGGCCAAGCTGCAACATTTGTCCGGCCGCAGGAGAGACGACCATCGACGCAGGGAGTACGCCGGCAATTTCTTGATTCATCTGCGTGTAGATAGCGATTTGATGTTCGGGAGAGAGGTCGTTGAACTGAAAGAAACCTTGTTCGTCAGCACTCATTTCAGCTTGTGCCACATCTCCGGCAGTTTGCCGGTCAAAAGAAGCGATGGCCACCCTGGCACCAGCAATGGGCTTCCCTTCATAAAGCAATTGCCCACGAATGGCGGCGAGCTCCCGGGAATCGTAATGTGTGGAAGGTTCGCTCGCCACTAACGTCGGTATCGCGGGGAGCGGGCGATTGTCGATCGCAGCTCGCACATACATGTCGCCTGTTTTGGCATCGACCAGCGTGGCCCCACGATCGGGCTCCTTTGGATACACGTGTAACTGATAACTCCCCGGTGGAATCTTCTTCAAATGGAAGCGACCATCGGCGTCAGTCTGCGATTGAGAAGCCTCTGCGTGTCCAACCCAATGTGTCGTGGGTGTGCTCATTTGAACGCGAACGTCGCTAACCGGTTTGCCATCGGAACCGATCACTGTCCCTGCAATCTCTCCGGTCCCTTCGACGTAGTCGACATGCTCGATGTCCTTAACACGCAACTTTCCTTCGGCAACTTTCTCGGCCGAATAGACACGGCCCTGCGGTGAAACTCCGAATCCAGGAGTACTCAATACAGATACGCGATAGGGCCCATCACTTGGGACCGATGCCCGATACCAACCCAATGTATCCGTTATCGCCTTTTCAATTGGCCTGGACGCGAAACCTCCTCTGCCGACCGCTTGAAATTCTGAAATGGAAACGTTGGCCCCTGCCACTGGCGCGCCTTGCCGCAGGACGCGCCCCTCCAACAGCCAATCAGCTTGCAGTACTACCGTCAAGACGCCGTCAACTGCGACAGTAAGTTTGGCCTGTCCCCGACTTGCGCGCGTACCAACAACGCCCTTCGCTTCCGCAATTGCGGACTCACTTGGTGCACCGGTGGGCGTCAATACCACGCCCCCCTGCCCGTCCGTTTCAGCCACTAGGGAGATGGCTTCGTACCTCTTGGGAAGCAGACGAACAGCAGCCTGAACTTGAGCGGCTCCTGGCGCAATTAACGGAACAACATCCTTGATTGCGACAGTCGCTCCAACAGCCGGCTCCCCCGTGGCATCGACCACCAAAATCCGCAACTCGGGTACGCGTGACACAACAATGGGCTCGAGTTCCCGCCCCATGCCATCGGAAACATCAACGCTGCAGCGGGGCGAATCCTTTGACTGTCGTGAGGTGTCACGTAACGCGCGAGTCGTGGGGAGGGCGAAGCCGGGCTCATCGCAACCGACCAACAACTCATGTTGTCCACGCGGCAGGAGAATCTCGAATTCTCCCAACGCGGTGGTTACGGCGGAAGAGACCAACGCACCACGCTCGCCAGCCTGTCGAATAACTGCCGCTTCCACGGGGAGGCCCGTATCAGTTACCACTTTGCCTGTTACGCGTATGCCGCGTTCCAATTCAACACGCAGCGGTTTACCACTTAACAGGTCGTCGGCTGGAAAGTCAGCGTAGCGACTGAGCAAGTCCGATTCGCGAGGAGCTTCTACGTAGAAATTGACGACAGTGGCTTTGTCAAATTTATTGCGAGTCAATTGCATTTGAAACTCTCCGCGATCGTCTGTGGTTTTCTTGCCAACAAACGAGCGCGGCGCTATGGTCGCATTCGCAACAGCGCTCCCATTGTGGTCGACGATGGTGCCGGTCAATTGCACACCACGTTCGGCGATCAAATTCACCGGACTAACCTGCGGTACCTCCATCGCATTGGGCATTCTAGGAGCAAGCTTAGGACCAGCGATTGCATTCGGACTCGAGAGCACTTGGACATGCGTGCTCAACCACCCTTCGTGATCAGCACCCCATATACTGGCCACCACACCCATGGGAATGCTAGTGAATTCGAATGCCCCAGCGGCATCGGTCTGAGTTTGTGGCGTCAGTTGGCTCGCTTGTAGATCGAGCCGTCCATCTAAATCGCTCATACCAAGACCGCGGCGGTCGGCGTCGATTGAAGAATTACACAAAGGGATACTAATCGTCGCCTGCTCCAACGGTCGCTCATCGGGAGAATAATAATCGCCGAAAATCGTGGTGGTAGGATTGAGCGCAACCGTCAATCCCGGCGCAACATGACTTTGTTCGTCGCGCGAATCGATCTGCAACCAGCCGACCCCCAGTTCGGCATGTCCAGCCACAATATCGCCGCGCCATGGGTTGGACCGTTGCTTTGGAAGCGGAGGTGCTTTTACCTTGTCAAATTGAAACTTTCCTTCGGCATCGGTCTGCGTGCGTGCCAAGACATCTTGAGTTCGCACCAAGTGGCGATTTTCAACTTCGATATATTTCTCAGGTTCTGCGCTAATACGCGAGGTGCTCGATTCACGCAGCAACACAATCGCTCCGGGAACGGGTCCAACACCAGGTGCGATCACTTGACCACTCAACGTGAGCTCTCTACTGAATTGGTCGCCAACGGGTGTCAGCACTTCGCAGACGCGCATGCGATGAAACAAATCACTGTCCGACTCCGTAGTCTTATTGGTCCCGACCGCAATTCCATCTGCCTGATTCTCTTTACTCAGCGGCCGACCAGCCGCCGATCGATCGCTGCTCGGTTTCGTTTGCGTGGTTTGCGCCGTCAGCAATTCGAGCCGAACGTTGGTGGCGATAGCGCTACACAGCAGAGCTGTTCCGATCAAGCCAACTCGCTTCCACGAAGTGTGGGCGCATTGATCTTCCAGAATATTTTTCAGTCGTTGCTCGACATCACCCACCGCAGACATCGCAATCGCTGGTAGAAACGGCATGGCGTCCCTATTCGAATCTTCGTTTAGCCGAGCTAGCACATTTAAAAAAGAATGCGCATAGCTTCCCCGAGATAATCCGCAACGAACAACCTGCTGATCCGTGGCCAGCTCACGCGATAGCTTGAGCTGTCCAGCTAGGTAGCGACTAACCGGATGAAACCAGTAAACAGCCTGCATCAGTCGAACGAGTAGTTCACCCAGCACGTCACGGCGTTTGATGTGCGCCACTTCGTGCATAGCCACCGCGAAGCGTTCCTCCGCCGGCCAAGCGTCAAAGTCACTCGGCACAAGCACGATTCCCCGCGCAAGACCAAACGCCAGTGGCATCGGCAAGCCGACTACGCTACGGACCTGTAGCGACCGCTGATGTTGTAGATGCTGCGCGGCCCGCGAAAAAATCTCATTCGTCTCCGCGCTTACTAAGTTGGCGCGGCGAGCCAACTTGGCTAGGAACAACATCCCCCAGCCCAAGCGTCCCAGGCAAATCGCCACTCCAGCCAAGTAAATCACTCCCAGTATTCCCAACAACCGACTAGCACCAGTGGCTCCCGATTGTTCGATTGCAAGTCGATTGTCTGTTGGTCGATTTGATGCAAGTCGATCGACTGATGTATGAATTGCATCGAGCTGATTTTCGCCGATCGCCTGGGTTGCCGTCGATTCATGGTTGGAATAGCCACTCGTCTGTTCGTTGTTCAACGACAAGTCGGCATAGCTCACCAGCGGCGTAGCGAGATGAGTAAGCGGTTGTCCGAAATCATATCCAGAAGATTCAACGCTCGCTTGCCGCGTAACAGAATTGGAGAGCAAACCATGCAATGGCTGCGAACGAATCGAATACGTCCAGCCACTTGAAAACCAATGCAGAGGTACTACTACCAGGGTCAAACCGATGGCCAGCAGCCAGATGCGGCACTGCCATTGTGGATCACGTTGACACAAGCTAGCCGCGAGCCGCGCGACTAGTGCAATCACCACGATTTGCACGGACGCGACCACCGCCCCCCATGTCCAAGGATGTCGCGCTAAGAACTCCAGCCACAATTGTCCGGTCGAAGAGAGCATGACTTCATCTCCTAGTCGATTCGTGTTTCTCAATCAATTTACGTAGTCTTAGTAGTTGCTCGGCATCTAACTTGGCCTTGGGGTCGGACAAGTGCGTGGCCAGTGCATCTTCCAGCGAGCCTCCGAAGAACACATTCAGCACGCCCCGCAGCGCCGCCTTGGCGGCCGATTGCCGCGGAGTCGAGGGGCGAAACATAAATCGCTTTCCCTCGCAGCGATGTTGAACGATCCCCTTTTGCTCCATGATCCGCAATTGGGTCCGGACCGTAGCGTTCGCCAATGGAGCGGGCAATTCGCGCACCACATCATTAGCGCTGGCTTCACCCAAGCGGTAGAGTACATCCAGAATTTGCCGTTCCCGGCGTGACACATCAGTTCGCAACGCATTTCCTCCTGCCATAGACATGTTAATTAAATAACACATTAGCCAGTGGTGTCAAGATGTCGCGAACCAAAAATTGAAAACCTGCGCGAGCGTCGCAAGAAGTATGCGGGGCACTCGACAAGAACGACCCACACTTTTTAGCTCAACGTTTTCGACTTGAAGCCTTGATGGATTCCACGAGTCATCAGGACGCATACCCATCGTCTGATAGGTAGACGTTCTGTACCGTCCGTACGAGATGGTGCTATCGATTGCGAGCGCTTCATCTTTTTTCCGCACATCTTTTTATCGTAAAAGGGCGGCCGCGGATCGCGAGCGACCATTGACTTTCGCACTGATTAGAATGAGTCGGTCACTTGTCCCGGCGGGAGAACGGGCATGCGGGGACAGACAACTTTCACGGGGACAACTTTCACGGGGACAGTCAACTTTCAAAGGTGGTTTGCTCGCCCCCCGAAAACGTCCAGTGCCCCCTTGCTCGCTACTAACGACCGTCCGTTGATAATGCCTCTTCAATGGCTCCAGCCACGTGCTTGGCTAGGAAGTCGTAGCCAGCTTCGGAAAAGTGAACATCATTGTCGCGACCCAACCGAGTGAAGTGTGGTGCGATGGCCGCGTTGAGATCGTTGATGGCGATGTGGTGGGCAGTCATAACGTCCCGCGCGACCGCGTTGTATTGATCGATGCCACCGAAGCGACGAATCGGAGTCAGATAGCCACCCTTGGGGACGGGCGTCGTCGTACCCCAGATCAACTTGGCACCCGTCGACTCCAATATCGCGACGATACTTTCTAGATTCTGGCGATACTGATCCAACGAGGCGTGATTGGTCCCTTCAGGTAGCTGCTTCGCGTCGTGCAGGCCGAAATTAAAGTGGATCACGTCCCACTTGCCACTCTCCAGCCAACCCTCGAGTTTGGCGAGCCCAATCTTGGTAGCGCCTGCATTGGCGGGAACGCGATGTACGTTGGCTTGGCCAGCAAGCAATTCGCGGGTAGGAATGGTGTAGCCCATCGAAACGGAGTCACCGACCAACAACACACGTGGCAGCCCCGGCTGATCGTCAATCGGAACGACCGACGAACTGGGAGACGTTCGCGATGTTGCGGGCGGCGCTGGCTCTCGCGACGGTAGTGGCCAGTCGAGTCGCTGTGCATCGATCTGTAGTCGCGCGCGCAAGGTTTCATACGGGACCGCTTGCACGGTCGCGTTGGCTTCCAGCGCCAACACGCTGGCCGTCGCGGCAGACTGTCCAAGAATCATGAAAACAGGCTCCATGCGCAGACTGCCATAGGCTACATGCGAAGCTGAACAGCAGACGGGAACCAACAGATTTTGGCACTCCTCGCGCTTAGGCATTAGACTGCGAAAGCTGATCGGATAAGGGGCTGGAACTCTGCCGCCAATGGTCCCTTCGTTGCGTACCCAGCCCGCACTATCGACGTATCGTTGGGTCACATGTGAATCCATGGGATAGACTCCCAAGCCCACACTATCGTTGATGGACTCGCTCCCCGCGCAATGCTGTTCGATCATCACTACTTCACCGACCATGCGCCGCGCCTCGCGCACATAGAGTTGATGTGGCCAGTGGTTGGAATCGGTGAATTCATCCTTGGCTAGTCCCCAGCTCTGCAACGGCTCGCGGTACTTGGCGGGTACACGCGGATCGTTTTGCAGGAACCATAACATCCCCTGATGCCAGTCGCGGTGGGCGGCGATGATCGCGTCACGCGTGGCATATTCGCCGTCGGGATAGTCGTAGTTGGCTCCGACTAGATTCGAAGAGATGGCCCCTTTGGAATTCATGTCGGTCTTGCGATTAGGCATGATGACAATATAGGGCCGATAGCCGAGCGCGGGATTTTCAATCTCGCGCGGCTGCGGGTGATCAGGAAAGGTCTGGTCGCCAGCGTCGCTCTGCAGATAGCGCAGCAGCAGTTCGTAGTGGCCCGCGTCGTAGCTGGCTGGTTTCGTAAACGGCACACGATTTTCGGGGACTTCCGTCAAACATAAGCGGAAGCAGTAGGCTTGCACGCGGTGGTCGCCAATCCCTTCTTCTCCCGGTGCTTCCGACTGAATACCAAACAGTAGACCACTGTCAGGATCTTGAGGATCAACATAAGGGCTAATCGGTCGAAACATGGCATGACCGTTGTACGGAACTCGCTGGGTTTGCACTCCATTCATCGTTTCGCCATACACAGAGTTGGATTCGCGACCAACGTGATAGGACACCCCTGCCCGTGCCATCAAATCTCCTTCGTAGCTCGCATCAATGAATTGTCGCGCAACGAACTCGCGACCACTTTCCATGCGTATGCGCTCTATTCGTGGCCCCTCCTTGACCACCCCCGATTGAAGATCCAGACGCTCACGATGCACGACTTGAGCACCACATTCGGCGAGCATCTGACGCAGAATTTCTTCCGCGACATGCGGTTCGAAGTGAAACATGACGTCAGCCTGAGGGTCATGTCGGTGACTGACATAGTCCTCGGGTTGTTCGTATTTCCAAACGGACGGATCGGCATAGTACGCTTTGACTCGGCGGTAGAACTCGCGGGCCATGCCACCGACGGCCTCCGCGTTCTTGAAGTCGGTCGCACCCAGTCCACCACTGGTCATGCCACCCAAGTGATCGCCGGGCTCGACCAATACCACCGATTTCCCCATCCGCGCTGCCTGCACGGCAGCCACTACTCCACCTGCCGTACCTCCATAGACGACGATGTCGTAGTTGCTCGGGCTGTCTGATTCAAGTGGAGCACCGGCTCGAATGAAGTCTTGCGCGGCAGCAGTCGCAAACAGCAACGCCATCACACACCACAATGGCAACGCACCGCGAATTCTCAATCTCATGGCTAATCTCCTTGGTTGCGGGATTGTCTTTCAAACACCCTTTCAGGTGCGCGCTCTGTGTCAGCCGGCCCGTACAATAGAATCGTACCATCAACGGCACCGGCGGCCAGCATCATTGGCCCAGTGATGGAGAATACCACTCGCCGCAACTCGGCGTGTCCACCGCTGCTGTGAGCCAGCAAATCGCCACTTTCGGCGGACCAAATCTTGATGGCTTGGTCGCCCCCCACCGATGCCAACAGCCGAGCATCGGCTGAAAACGCTAGCCCCCAGACCATCTGCGGATGCATCTCCGGCGTGCGCCACAACTCGCGGCCCGCCTCGACATCCCACATCGCAACACTCCGCTCGTGACCTGCGGCCAATAGACCCGCAACGGGTGAACCGGCCAGTGAGTGTCCGACGCTGTCAGCTTTCGGGTATAGACTTAACTTCGACTCTATGGCTGGCACGCTCACAGACTCCGCATCAGGGAGTGGCCACAAGCGAATCTCCCCACTGCTGTCGCCTGAAACAAGCAGCCCAAGTCGCCACAGTGGCACAAGCGCCTCAACAGCCTGCTGATGTCCCTCGAAGGTGGTCAAGACAGTGCCGCTGTCAAAGTCCCAGATCTTAACTGCGTGTTGGCTATCTCCCGAGGCGATTCGCTGATCGGGCAAGGCAAGCAAACAATGCACTTCACTTCCGCCGACCGACCATGTTTGCAGGTTGTCTCCCGTGGCGACATCCAATGCCATGATTGATCCAGCGTCAGTAGCCGATAAGAGTTGTTGGCTGTCCATGGAGAAAGTTAGTGCTAGTATCGCTTGGCCTGACAAGTCCTTGGACCAGACGATCGATTGGTCCGCTAACCTCCAGACCACCAGCGTCCCATCCCATGCGACAGATGCCAAATAGTTGCCGTTGGGCGAAAAGCAGAGACTAGTGATCACATCCGTGTGGTGCGCCAACCTGCGAGGTTCGCTCCCCAGCCAACTCAAATCGACCGGAGAAGATTGAGAAGGCCGCCGGTCGTGATCGACCGGCGGGGTAAGTGGGCCGAGCAATTCAACGGCAGTAGATTCTGTGGCATGGGGCGCAAGTGACAGAGGTGTCGCATTGGGCAAATCGAGTGGCGGACTACTTGAGCTCGAAGCTGCGGAGTCGGTAGTCGCGGAGTCGGTAGATCCGGAGTTGGAGGTTGCCGACGACGAAGTGTCGGGCCACTTTGAATGCAGCAAGTACCATGCGGAGGTTGCCATAAGCATTGCCGCCAACCCTAGCCAGCATAACTTCGCCAAGCGTTTACGTCTCGATAGGGAGCCCGGCACCAACGGTGGATAGGCCTCGCAGCTGTGCGAACTCCTAGCACCAGTCAGCATCTCAATAACAGCTTCCGCAGAATCCAATCGCTCTCCCAGTGGAGTGGCGACCATCAACTGAAACAGCCGTTCGTGATGCGCGTTTTCAGCGCAAGGTACTGGGTAGAGTGCAAAAATCTGATCTGCCGCGGAGGATGGTTCAAGCTGTCGCCGCTCGAACATAGTTGTTCCATGTAACAAGAAATACCAAGTGGCTCCCAGTGAATAGATGTCGCTACGCTGATCCAGGTGTTGTCCCAACCACTGTTCGGGCGACATGAACGCAGGCGTTCCCAAGACGTCGCCGACTCGGGTCTGATGCGAAGTGGTGTCGGGATCCATCATTTTGGCCACACCCAAATCGAGTATCTTGATCTGCCCCTGTTCATTTAACAATAAATTGGCAGGCTTGATATCCCGGTGAACAATCCCCCGTTGATGCGCATAAGCCAGTCCCCGCGCGGTTTGCTCAATCACTGACGCAGCCTCGGCGCAGGTCAGCGGTCCATCGCGGACTACTTTTTGTTCCAATGAAATACCGCGCACGTATTCTGTCACCAAGTAGGGCTGGTGGTTGTATTCTCCAGCATCAAACGCGACGACGATGTGCGGATGCGAGAGGGAGGCTAAGGCCTTGATCTCACGGGCGAACCGAGTCTGAATTTCGAGAGATTTGTGGCTCAGTCGCGGTGACACCATCTTCAGCGCCACTAATCGATCCATACGGCGATGCCACGCCAAATAGACGCGTCCCATCCCCCCCTCGCCTAACACATCGCGCAGCACATAGTCGTCGATAACTAATTCCGCTCCATCACCCGAAGCAATTTTGTCTGCCTGAAATTTCGTGACGATTCCCGCGTCGACAACTCCCGCGACCGCTGAATCAAGTGGCTGGTGTTTTTCAACCATCAAAGTCCCAACTTTGTTCTGCTCAGCGGACGTCATGCAATCAAGTGCCAGTAATTCACGATGAAACTGATGGGGTGTCATGCTCATCGCCGTGTAGGTGGAAAAGCGGCCTTCGGAATGTCGGGCCCAACGGTGACTCTAACCAAGGGAAAGGAACGAATCGACGTCGGCTTGGAAGTCACCGGGTGCTGTCGTCCGCCCGTCAATTCTTTAACTCGATCGGCGAGGTAGGTATCCAGTTCGCCGAGGTAAATCAAATTATCCTGATTGAAATCGGCCGCGCCTTGCAAGCCCTCCAAGACCGCAACTGTAAAGTAGCCTTGTCGGTGCTCCCCACTCTCCAATGAGTACTCGCGGCCCAAAGAGGAACACATCACCACCACACCATAGTCGTCACTGACCAAATCGCGCACTAAATCGTCCATGACATCGTCCGCGCCCTTACGTCGATCTCCGCCTGAAGCACCAGCGTGGCAGGCATCCATCAAAACCACAATTCTCCCCGGTATCGATGCCAGTGTCTCCTTGAACTGCAGTCCAGCTACGCACGTCGACAATAAATCGTCGACATTACCATCGGCGGGGATGAAGTAGAAATCTCCCGCCGCGTCTTTAGCACCGTGTCCCGAAAAGAAGATGACAGCCACGTCATGCTGCGTCATGTTTGATCGTAGCCAGGACAACCCGCGAAGAAAGTCGCCGCGCGTAACATGTTCGTTGGTCAGCAACTTGACCTGTACATGGCGATATACCGATTGACTGGACGACTCAACGAAGCTTGCAAAATTCGCTGCATCGGCGTCGGCAAACTCGAGTTCGAGCGGCGCTGGATAGTTGGAAATGCCCATCGACAGCACGTACAGATCGGGCTGGCGAGCTTCCTGCACGACCGAAGCTGTGGTGCAGATTACCTCCACTGCCTGGGATAACGCGTGACTGGTAGCGGTCTCCGCGCGAATCACCAACTGATGCACCCCAGGTTGCAGTTCAACTTCCCACGCGAATTCTCCGTTGGCCGATGAAGGGCTTGGATTGCGTGGCACGACTTGCACCCCTTTGCGTCCCTGATAAGGTCGACCGTCACACAGGACACGTACGGCAGTCAGCGGATCGTTACCACTCACGAAAGCGCTTGCCCGCAATGTCAGCTTGGAACCACGCAAGTGAAACGGATTGATTGCGGGCTCCACAATGCGTACCACTGGTGGAGTCACTTCCGCGATGCTGGAGCGCATGCTCGCCGAGCTTGCGGCCCTTTCGTTGGGGTTGGGTTGGGCATCCAATCCATGAGATTTCGCCTGCGTAAACAGTGCGCGAATCGATTGTGGTTGATAGAGCGAATCACGAAACTGTGCCGCAGTCAGGACTTCACTCAGTCCAGAATCTCCACGCTGCGAATACCAGCCGATCAATCGTTCGCCGCCAGGGCTGGAGGCGTATTGCCCCGTCGGAGTCCAAGCGATCCAGTCACGACCAGCGAAAAAACAGGAGAGCAACAAGCGACGTTCGGCCACGGACCAAATCCGCAATGTACGATCATCCCCCGCAGTCACAAAGCGTTGTCCATCCGGAGACAATGCCATCGCCCACACACCACCAGCGTGCCCCTCCAGCGGCTCCGAGGCTGTGGCAGATGCCAGCGATACGAACCGTAAACCGACATCACTCCCAACAGCGATCGAACCATCCAAGAAACAACAACAGCGAAGCTCATCCCGCGAGTCAGGGAGCGTGAACGACATGGCCGGATTGCCGCGTGTGGCTCCATAACGTAGTGTTCGCGGTAGTGTCAGTTCCAACCCCAAGGGGAGCGCGCGTGCGCTAACTCGTTGCAAAAACCGGGGATCCGCCGTGAAGTCAAGCTGCTCCAAATCGAACGCTTGTTCCAGTGGACCACGCTCATTGATGTGGACCGGTTCGGAACGACAGCCCCAGGCGATCACCTGTGGCTCAGGCCACGCGACACTCAGGATGCGTGGACTGGTGGTGGGGAAATGTCGGAGCAAACTACCATCCTCAGTCCTCCACACCCGGATCTCTCCGTCGGCATCTACGGTTGCCGCAGCAGAACCGTCAGGAGAAACGGAACCAGCTAGCACTGTGTTGGTGTGGCGGTTGAAGGCTTTCGTTTCCAGCGTCCTCAAATCGACTACCGCACCTTCGTCGACCGAGCCCGCTCCACCCGTGGTGAACAGCAATTCCTGGCCACTGGGTAAAAAGGCAAGCGAAGTGACTTCATTCCCCACTTCTTCCAGCCGCGATCGGAGTTGGCCCGTGGAACTCCAGATGGAAATGGTGTGGTTAACGTAGCCTGCGGCCAGGGATTGATCGTGAGCATTGACGGCGACGCTGATTGCGGCGGCTGGTGGCTCACCCTCATCCGCCTTGAGACTCTGCGCCAACCGGCCATCCTGCATGGACCAGATGCCGACGCTTCCGTCCGACGAGGCACTAGCCAACCGATTGCCGTCGGGAAAAAAGGCGATGTCGTTCACTCGAGCTCGGTGCCCAGTCAAGGCATGAACCTGTCGCAACGTCTTCATGTTCCAGACGCTAATCGAGTGATCGGCACTGGCGACGGCCAAGAACCTTCCATCGAACGAAAACTCCAGATCGAGTATGACGTCGGTGTGCGCTGGCAAGGGACGGAGCATGCGACGGCGCTTCAAGTCGATGAGGTAAACTGCGTGTGCGTGAGCGGCGGTTCCGTAACCACCAACCGCCACTATGTCACCCGCCGGTGATATAGCCAGGGCATACAGCTTACCGACTGGTCCGTCGGCCTGCGGTGGATGAATAGCCCCAATACATTCCCCTGCTGCAATGTCCCAGATCCGTAGCGATTTATCGTCGCTGACCGTCAAGATCTGTTGGCTATTAGGCAACCAGCTCACATGATTAATGGCCGCGTAATGTCCCGGGGGATTGATCAGCAAAGAGGGCAACGCTGGGTCGGCACGACAGGTCATGGCGACCAACATCCAGGGAAGTGCAACCAATCGATTCACGATAGCACTCAGCCTGCTACAAAATTGCTGGAGCCTAGTGTCTGGTCTTGCTCATTTCCCTGCTGTGTCCCCTGCACTTCACCAGCCGTTGTGACCCAGTCCCAGGAATTTGTGGCGGGATCGACCCCTAACTTCAACGTACCACTCTTGTTGAGCAGCTTACGGGCCGACGCGGGCTCGTTCCCCCCCCGATCATACTTCATCACCAAGGCCTGTTGGCTGGTGACCGTTTGCAATTCTCCAGCCTTGACGACTATTGGTCGGTCGTCGATCACGACCGTAAAATCCTGATCCGACTCGGTGTTATCGAGGCTGATTTGCAGACTCTCGGGAACCAGTTTCCATTGGTCATCGAGAATGCGAAAGCTGTACATTCCTTGTTCGAGCTGCAATCGGTCAAGGCCCCGATTGTTCCCTTGGTCATACGAGGCAAACCATGCGCGATTGCGTGGGAGTGTCTGTTGCTCGCCAGGTGACATGGTGTAATCATACGCGTCGTTTAACACATAGTTGACCGATGAGATCGCGTCTTTGGGGACGCACAGGACGATCGATTTGCGCAACTCCTGTTCGCGCTGCTCGGTAATGTCAGGGAGTATGATGCCCCGACAAACGGGTAATCCCAAACCTTCGGCCACACTGCACAGCGATATTGTGAACTGATCGTAGGTGGCGGTGCCACAAATCATGGTGTGTGCATCGACCAACAGGCCTGTCCCAGCGGGTAACGTAGGGTCGTAGAGGATTAGGATTACTCCAACTGGAACAGTCGAGACCGGCAACGCATCCGCATTAAGCGGCAGGCCTGCTTGCACACAACAGTATAGAGAACTATAGAATTCGAAAAGATGACACACATCACGACAACAATTTAATGCGCGAGTGTTTTCGATCAGTAGCGGGTTATCAAGCATCAACTGGCACGGCTCTTGGACCGTTTGCCAGCACGTTGCGGTACTATTGGCTGGCGCTAGTTGTTGGGTTCGATAGTGAGCCAAGGTCTCGCGAAGTAGCTTCAACGTTTGATGTAGTTGCACAGCTTGCGGCCCCGCGACTAGTTCTTGTTCCACTAAGGTGAGCTTGTCCGCGATCAACTGCGCAAGCCGATCAACATAGAGCTTGGCCTCCTGCGCGTCGAGGCGATAGACACGATCTTTCATCGGTGGCACCGATTTGGGAATTGCAGCCACTGTCTGAACCGTGTTAGCGCGGGGCTGGACCTTGGGCTGCGCAGTCAAGCTCACCGTCGGAATGACATTAGGTGCAGGGGTGGGCTTGGGGCGGTAGGTCACCACTGGTGGCGCGGCAGGTTGAGGGGGCAAGTAAGAGGGAGTCGGTGAATAGTTGGTAGGTGGGTTGCTGGGGTATGGTGTGACTACGATTGGGCCACGTGGTGGGTTGCTGGGGTATGGTGTGACTACGATTGTGCCACGCGGTGGATTGCCGGGTTGCGGCCAGACATGGGAGTCTGTGCGAGTTGGGGGCCACGCTGGAACATGCGGGGTAAGACGCCCATGGTCGTGCTGTGGAACTTGATTCTGGGGTTGCTGGAGTCCCTGCAACAGCGCACCCGCGATTGGTCCTATTTGGAATTGTCCGCTGGTCGAACCATGCCTTCCCCCGCCAGTTGAGTGGCTAGCCCCGCCTCCTGAAAAGCGTTTCCCCCAGTCATCTGCGTGCAATGTAGTCGCCGCGCTCAATCCCACTTGAAACGCGATGAGAACAGCTATGGGTCGAACAATTTGCTTGAGTTGGTTAGCCACCGAAGGCCGTCTGCATACGTTCATGCCACCTAGTCCCTGGAGTTGATTGTTGTCCACTACCAGTGTTGGTTATCTGTCGTTTCAATTTTTAGTGCACGGTTATTATGAAAAAAACTAAAAAAATTGACACTTCTCGCTGATCGCCACCATGTATCTATCGCAACTCACCCTCCCACCGTAAGTTACGTCGTTTTCGACGTGACTTTCGGAGGGGAGGGTCGCGACTCTCCCGAGCGGAGAGTTAAGCGGTTGTGGCGTTCAGCGAGAAGTGTCAAAAAATTTCATAACCGTTCACGCTTGAAGAGTAGAACAATTGAAGGTTAGAACAATTGTCCCGAATTGTTCGAGATTTCACCGTCCCCAATTGTTTGGGATTTTGACTGTGTTAAGCAATTCGAAGCGTTGAACCATGGAGACACGAGTTCTACTTTGTCTCAGTTCCCACGTTTACCGCGAACGGTTACCAAAATTTCTTCCATTATCAGCTCGATGCGCAAGCGAGTGGGTCAGTTGATACGCGCACGTTCGGCGAGCATAGGGAACCAAACCAGTGACCCACTCGCTCGCGCGTCGAGCTGATATTAGGGGCGGATGAGAACGCTGCGATGCGTTTGATCGATAAACAGAGTCTGTTGAGTAGTGCCAGGAAAGGTTTGTGCGACAAACTCGGGAACTCGCGAACACACATACTCGGCTGCCGATGCAAAGGTAAGCGGTTCTTTCCCTGCGGCCAGGCGTTCCATCAGGATGTGAGTCATCACACTTATCCCCCCTGATTTCTGTTCGATAAAAACACCACGAGCGTGGGTTGAAGCCAGCAGTGCTGTCCCCAGACCACTTGTCCCTTTGGTACGATCAAATAAATGGCGACGAAAGCCATCGACTGAAGTCTCTGTCGACTTAATGCGTTCTCCGGCCTCCCCACCGCCACCACACAGATCGAAAATCAATAATACTTGGCGATCTTTTAATCTAGAGACCAAATCTGCTAATTGGCTATCGCTCAACATGTTGAGGCGTTCATCGAGCCGACCGTCGTAGGGTATTAAATACTCCGAGAATCCATCGGACTCGGAATCATCACGCTGCCGAGCCGAGTGCCCCGACCAATAGATCAGTACCGTATCGCCCGGTCGAGTCCTATCGACAAGCGTCGTGCTGATTGTCGTGGCAATCGCCGTCAACGTCGCCTGCGCATCGGTCAGAACAATGGAATCCTTAATGAACCCCTGTTGCAACATGAACTTGGAGAACTCGCCAGCGTCGCGTGGTGGAACTTCCGACGCGGGAATTTGGGGATCGACATACTGCCCCACGCCAACGAATAATCCAGCAGTGGGCAATTCGATTTCGGGCGATTGTCCATCGCTGGCAATCGGTCGAGTGGTCATGGTCAACGATTGGCTTCCCCACTCGAAGGCCAGCTTAGTCGCGTCAGGTGCTGAATTCTCTTGAGCGGGCGATTCTCTTGAGCGGGTCGTGTCGGCCAGTTGCTTGGCTTCGACATAAACCCCTTTCAGTTTTTCTGTGGTGATCGGCGTGGCGGGCGACTTGGTAAAAGCGGCCAGATCAAAGCCTGGCAAGGGCTGGGTCGTTACGATAGCCTCCAACGTTTCGATCCCGAACGGCTGTGCGACACGCAGCTCAAATTCGGCCGCCGCGGCTGGAATGCGGAGCGTTTCGTCCGCCGCGATGCGATTATCGGCTTGCAAGCTGTTGGGATACAAGCACAAGTGCTTATCTGACGCATCGG
Source organism: Pirellulaceae bacterium (assembly GCA_041741715.1). GTDB lineage: Bacteria > Planctomycetota > Planctomycetia > Pirellulales > Pirellulaceae > Aureliella. The sequence goes on from JBGSJT010000688.1 coordinate 21,021, forward strand.
TATAAAACAAATACAGATAACCAGCTTGATTGGAGCGCACTCGCAGCCGAATTGATTCGCCATCGAAATAAACTCGCGTGGCATGATCGACCCCCAACGAAACGTCCACCGAACTAGGAGCATCGAGCGGATCTTCGGCCGACACCAGCTGAACTAGCACCACGACTCCCCACGCGAGCGTAGCCAAAAAACGCAACATGATTTCGTCCCATATTCGTGTAATGTCAACCAGTGAACGATCTTCGACTTTCGTGCCACAGTCACAACTAATTATTTGAAACTTGTGTGTCCCAGGCGGATTGGCACACATGCAATGTACGTCAGGCATGCCTGCCTGACCAGATGCACCCCGCTGACGTGTGGTCGAAATAGCCAACCTAAAATATTCCCCAAAAAAACTTTCTGTGCCGGTCGCCAAATCGCTGAAGTGCGCAGGAGTAAACCAGGGAGTTTTACAAAGTGTTGACCGCAGTATCGCCAGGCTGCGTTAAGTGGCCCAAGCCAGCCGTCTCATTGCCAGCAGCACCGCAGGATAGCTTGCGCAAACTAAAGTGGCTCGACGCTCCGCGTCGTACATCTCTCCTAACTCCTCAGCAGTCTGGTCCGAGTAGTACCGACGGCACAGCGTCGGGCCTCATTCAACTGAGTGCTGTCTCTGCACAGGAAATGAAGCAGAGACGTACTGCACACTAGAAGCCACTCAAAACATTCGCAGCATGCGAAAAAAAAACTGTTGCGTCTTAAACGTATCTGCGGTCGCAAGACCGCAGGGAGTCTACGTTCTGGCGAACGTAGCTCCAGACTGCCAACCTTAGTACAATTTGGAATCGACGCTTCGCAATCCCGGCAGATCACGAAAGTCTACCTAAAGCGCCAATTCGGCTCCTGACCTCTTTGATGAATAGACTTGGCTCATCAAAGAGGCCTAGTATCTACGATTAGACCATGATTCCACGCATGTTGATTAGAATCTAAAGTGGAAACAGATGCTTCCAAACATCTTGTAGATCGTATAGGCCTTGGTACTTGAGACCGTGGGTCAGCAGGATCGCAA
>JBGSJT010000689.1:0-9858 GCA_041741715.1 Pirellulaceae bacterium
CGCGCCAGCCAGTGGGTCGCATGGTATGTGCGTTTTCGGCAAGTGATGAGACGAAAAGCAGAGACCCACTGGCTGGCGCGTCGAGCTGATAGTGCAGCGACGACACTCCTCAATAGAGTAACCGAATCCGGCTCGTCGAACCGCCCGCGAGAAAAGATTTCGTGCAAATTGATTTTCATTCGGCAAGTAGCGGCAGTTCAAGGATCGCCAGAAAGGCTGGTGACTCCCTCACATTAACTAAATCGGGGTCGCCCGCCGCCAATTTGACCAGGGATGGATCAGCGGCCACAGCGCGGGCCAGCCAAGCAAGCGAATGTTGCCGTTCCTCATCGTTCGCCGATATCAGCGCATAGATACCAGCGATTTGCAACATTTCCAACGGCGCGGGCTGGCCGTGCAAAGCTAACTGAGCATCGCTTAAAGCTAACCGCTTATTCCCGGCACGGGCGCGTAGTATTCCGCGCGAGGCGATGGTCGTTGTGCCTCCAAGCCCGGCGTCAACCAGCTTCGATAGTGTTTGGATCGCAGCAACGTTGTCGCCAAGAATCTCCGATTGCACGTGGGCTGTGTTGATTTGCGCGGCGACATTGCGCGGCGAGATGTCGATTGCTCGCTCAAAATCTTGCAGCGCTTCTTGTGGGGTTTGTTTCATCTTCAATACGCCCAGCGAGACCCAATCGTCTGCATCGCGTGGCGGTGCACGGAGTGCCATTGTTCGAGCGGCGCGCGCCTCATCCTTATCTCCTAAGGCTAACTGCAATTGAGCGCGTAGACTGTAGACGCGCGGTCCGGCTTGTCCGGCGGCCACGATCCAATCTAAATCGTCTAGGGCACGGCGAAAATGACCCATGCCGCGCTTAGCCAAAGCCCGGTTGTAACGGGCTGCAATCCAGTTTGAACGCAATTCAAGCGAAATGGAAAAGTCCTTTTCTGCTTGAGCAAAGTTATCGCATTGCAGACGCGTCACACCGCGCCAAAAGATCGAAGTGGCTGAATCCTGTTGGAGTTTCGCCGAAAAGTCAAACGCTTCGCCAGCCCGTAGCAGATCACCCGCAGCGAAACGCGCTGAGGCCAAGTTGAACCAGCGAGTGGGATCGGCTGGGCGCTCGCTAACCAATTGCTCCGCAGACTGCAGCCATAGATCAGTGTTGCCAACTTCGCGGGCGGCCAGCATCGTCGCAAAGGCGCTCTCTGCGTTGGTCAGAACCTCAAACTTTGGCCGAGCGAGTCCAAGTGCATGTGGTGGTTGCTCCAAAGCGTCGATGGCCAGCAGTCGCAGTCGAACCGGACCAACCAACTCTGGCCATAGGTTGGCCGCCAATTGATTTCGCTGTTTTGCATCCGCCAGCTTGTGATTTCGATCATTCGTAGTTCCCAGTAATGCAAGCTGAGCTTCCGCCCCCGCGATGGCGTACAGCAAGTCGCCGAGCTGCCGCCTGGTTTCCCCGCGCTGAACGTCGGTCAAGTGTCGTAAGGTTGAATCTAGTCGAGTGCTGTCATCCGTCACATTCCATGGTTGCAAAATCCTCTGCGCCAGTTCAATACCATCGGTAAGCAGTTCCGGCTCCCCTCCCGGCGAACGCAACATGGCGAGTGCTTCTGGAATGGCCGCGTCCAATTGATTGGCCAACTGACTGGCCTCTAGTCTGGTGGCTCTGGATTGAGTGTTGAAAAGTCCAACCATCAGTCCGGCCACAACCAAGCTAGCGATGGAGATGATGGAGGTCATGGATGTCGCATGGGGATGCCTGTTGACAAATTTTTGAATTCGTTCGAACGCAGATCGATCTGGGGCATACTTCAGAACTCGATGGCTGACAAATCGAAGTAGGTCTTCGCGAACTTCCTGAGCCGATCGGTAGCGACTATCTGTTGCGGATGCTAGGCACTTCAGCACGATGGAATTGAGGCTGGGGGGGATGCGGTGATTGAAGGTGCGACAGCTTGGGGGCGACTGCGCATGGTTTGCAGCGACGGCTTCCCAATCGTCAGTCGGTAGTCGTTTGTCGTCGTACGGCAATTTGCCGGTCAAGAGTTGGTAGAATATGACGCCGATTGCGAATACATCGTCCTGAGGCGAGCTATTCCCTCCGGTGGCCAGTGACCGCAAATGCTCAGGTGACATGTAGGGGAGGGTACCGCCGATTGGCGACGATTTTTCATTCGAGTTTGAAGCGGCAAGATTGAAGTCGAGAATGATTGGTCGTCCATCGTTGGCGATCAATATATTTTCAGGCTTTAGATCGCGGTGACAGATCCCTCGAGAGTGAGCATAGCCGACTGCCTCTGATAATTGCTCCATCAACAGAACTTTGGAAATGATCTCCTCTTGATTGAGGAATCTTGCTTGCAACGCCTCGGACAACTCAGAGAGTCCTAAGCGCTCCATGAATTTTTCGGAATCTATGAATTCAGCCGGGATTGAAGTCGGATTGGCAGCAGCGGACGGGAGACAATTGTTGGATGGGTGAGAACATTGACCAGCACCGCGAATCGTAGACACGATCGTTGACAAGCGATTGGCTACCAATGTTGAGACGGACTGCTGTTGAATGTCGTGAGAATGACTGAATAGCCGACCGTCGGCCAACAAGTTGGCCAGCGTAATCGCCCCCAAATACGGCATGCAGATAGCGTATAGCTGGCCCTCTTGGTGAATCGAATAGACTGGGATGATACCGGAATGCTGTAAGCCAGCGAGTTGTTCCGCTTCCGTAGTTAGCTGTTGAGTAATCTTGAGCACGACCCAGCGTTGGGCTAAATCTGGCTGACGTGCGATATAGACGCGAGCCAACGCGCCACGTCCCAGTTCCGCAATGAGCGGATGCCCACAGAAAGTCGTTCCCACGCTGGGAAATCGGTCTGCTGCGGGATCGGCTAGTGGCGACGTGCCGACGGGCAATTCATCCCAGGTTACTTGTTCCAGATCATATCTGTGGGCTAAGTCGCTGCGAGCGACGGTCAAGCCGAACAAGCGGCAGAGCCGATAGTGCTCCTTGGCAATTTCTGCGCGTAGTTCCTGAGCATGGAAAACATTTGGATATCGATCCAGGAATGGGCTGATGTCCACTGACTGGCCTTGCTCAAAGGCGTGCTCCAGATCGATACATGCCAACTCCGCAATTAAACGTGGCTGTTGTGCCAGAGGTACTTGGAGCAAGGAGGCATCGACATCGATGTTCGACTGCTCGCGTCGCGCCTGATCGAAGGCAACAATGAGCGCTTCGCAGCGTGGGTCGAATTGAAAGTAGCTGAGCGAACTACTCATCGTCGCTATCCAGTAATTCTTGGTGCATGCGTCGCCGAAAACCCTGCAAGACCCGCTCGACCGTGCGCCGGGAGAGTAGGTTGCGAGTGGCGATCTCAGCAACTTCAAAACCCGAGATGCGATCGCGAATGACCCCTTGATGCTCAGAGGGAAGTGACAAAATCAATTCTTCGATGGTCAGTTGCAGAATCTGCGTCGAAGAGTCACGGGCAGTGAGCTGTTGAGCACCGATCGCCTGGGTGCGATTGATGTCTCGCTTAGCGGCATGATGAAACTCGGCCTTCTTGCGAATTTTATTGAGCGAGATGACTAGGAATAGTTTCCAAATTTCCTCCCCGGCGGGCAGTTTGTAATGTCCCGTCGACGCGCGGCGAAAGAAGGTTCGAAACACAGACTGCACAATATCCTCGGCGTCCACTCGATTGGCGAGCGACCTCGAGGATCGCTTGCCAGCCAATCGCACGAGGCGGTCAGCGTAGCGGTGGTAGAGCACGGCTGCCGCCTCCTCGTGACCCTCCACAAGCTGTGTGAGAAGGTCGGCATCTGAAAGGGGGGAGTCAAATTCGTTCGCTGGCTGTGTCACGTTGCTAAGGTATTCCGGGCTCTCGGGGGCTAATGATCAAATCCGTCGCCGCGCCGTATGGAGCCTAACAAGATAAGTCGGATTGGGATATGAAGTCCGCCACTGGTTAATGAGAATTTGTTGTGAGACCGCTCGCTTAAGGCCACCACCGTTTGCTGCCCAACGCCCGAAAGACTGCAATTTCGTCCTCGTACTCGAAATGTCCGTGGCGACGGAGTATGAGTGCGAGTACCGTTTCATTGACTAAGAGTACGATGTGGCTGCTCATCTAAGTGGCGTTCGGTGAGAAATGTCCTTTTTAAGGTAGAACACAGTCCAAGGTTCTCACATTATTCTAAACCAACTGAGACCGTTGGCGCGAGTGATTTTTGACTCTTCTCGCTAAACACCACCGGTTTTGAACGGGCACCCTTGAGCCAGCCTACGCCGCTGTGAGACTTTAATACAAATCGCCGCTATCGTATCTGCGGACCGCCACTCCGCCGGGCAAACTCAGGATAGACACGGCGGGCTTGTCACCTAGCGACTTTCCGATTGTTTGTCCAACTAGCTAGTCGAAAAAAGAGCTGCATTCCGGTCCTTGGGCACTTCAACGACTCTCATCGATGCGTGAGAATAGGGGAACGAAACAACCAAGATAATCTTTCTGCTTGGAGTGTCCAATGAAATTCAGTTATAGTTTTTCGCGAGTCATGCGGACAGTAATTTGGGGCTGCTCATTGATCGGGGCGAGTGTGTCGTTTGACGTGGGCGTTTCGATCTTTGGGGGCGAACCGATGCACTATACCGATGATGGAGAGACGATTTCATATGCTGTGTCTTCTGCGCGTCGGGATCTTGGGTTTACGCGTCAGATCCTGAGCAGCGATGCCGACCAAGGGGATTTCGGGGCGACAGTCCTGGTGGAAAAGCTGCGGACGATTCTCGAAGCGGGCGATGCTAGTCTGAAGGATGTGCTGCGGCTCAATGTTCATTTGGCCAACGCCAAGTCGGACTTGCGGGGGGCGGCGGAAAAAATGATTGCCGACCATTGGCCAGCGGGACAGACACCCGCCGTCACATTCATTCCGGGGCTGTTTCCCGGTGGTGTGCCTATGGCTTGTGATGCGGTGTTTGTGTTGCCAAATTGCGGACAAGAGGTTTATCCAATCACTCAGTCTGCCGCAAATTCACCAGTCAGAGTCGATGCGGTGGTGGCACCGGCCAAACGTGATCTGATCTTTGTTTCGGGATGTGCCGTTGATGGGGCAACCTATGCGGAATCGATTCTTCCAACCGTCGATCAGATCCTGAACGTGCATCTCTTTCCCCATGGCGTGCAACTTAGTGATGTTGTGCAGGTACGAGCTTACGTTGGGGATCTAGACAACTGGGCTGTAGCGGAAGCGATGATTAACAGCCGGTTTGTTGACCTACCTCCGCCACCAATCGTGTTTGTGGAATGGGCCAATCGGGACTCCGTCGAAATCGAGTTTATCGCGGCTGCTTCTAGTGCAGCCGACACCGATCAGGGAGTCAGTTTTTTCACTCCTCAGACGCTCGTAGCTTCCCCGCTTTACAGTCGCGTGGCAATTGTTCACAGTCAAGAAATCATCTACTTTTCTGGCATGCTGGGCACCACTAATCAATCGCCCACCGCGCAAGTGACCAGCGTGTTTGATAATCTCAAACGTCGTACGGAAGCCGTCGGTTCGGATCTGCGGAATCTGGTGAAAGCCACCTATCTAGTATCTGATCGCGAGGTCGACCAAGCCGTCAATGCGCTTCGCCCGAATTATTACGATCCCACTCGCCCGCCAGCCGCTTCGAAGATTTTTCGTACCAGCGTTGGGGCCATCGATCGTGATCTATTAGTAGACATGATCGCCGTGCCAGCCAGAGACGATACTAAGACTGCAACCGATCGATGAGTGGAAAGTGTAGCCCAACCAACGAATGCCATTTTAGACTCAAACCTTAAGGAAACGACTCATGCTACCCATGCACAGACGCAGCTTTCTACAAGCCACATCGGTCGCCATGGCTGGCGGTGTGGGCCGCCAACTCGCCGCCGATGAGCCTCGGCACGATACGGCTGGTTCCGATGTGATTGACATTCACCAGCACGTGAACTTTAGCGACCGCAGTAACGAGAAATTCTTGGCTCATCAGAAGACGATGGGAATTCGCAAGTCGATCTTGCTGCCAGCCGGAAGTCCGATGAACCGGGCCTCGACGCAAGACGGCAAGAGCAATGGCTTGGCAGCCGATGTGTTCGGTACGCAGGCTGCCGCCGACTTTGTCAAGGAACATGCAGATGGATACGCATTCTTCTGTAACGAAGTCCCCGATTCTGATGACGCGACTAAAAATATCGAAGGTTGGCTGGAACGTGGTGCCATCGGCATTGGCGAGTCCAAATTTCATCTCGAAATTGATTCGCCGCCCATGTTGCGTCTGTTTGAGGTCGCGCGTGCCTACCAGGTGCCGATCCTGATGCATTTTCAGTATCAGGTTTACAACATGGGCTTCGAGCGAATGCCGAAGATTCTCGAGAAGTATCCGACGGTCAATTTTATCGGACATGCTCAGACATTTTGGGCGAACATTAGCTTGGCACCTGATCAAGCGGACTTGTATCCCAAGACGCCAGTTAAGCCGGGCGGGATCACCGATCACTTGTTGAGCGATTACCCCAACATGTTTGGTGATTTGTCGGCAGGGTCTGGGAACAACGCCATGACTCGCGACGAAGAGCATGCCGCAGCTTTCTTGGATCGCCACCACCAGAAACTGTTCTACGGCAGTGATTGTAGCGACCACGCCGGAACTGGAGCAACATGCTCCGGTTCGCAACAACTAGCGCTCGTCCGTCGACTCGTCACCGATCCCGTCAAGCAACACGCCATCCTGTTCGGCAATGCCGACCGCGTGATTTTCGGAAATCAAGCCTGACCGGCTGCCTGGTAGCTGTTCGCGGCGATTTGATGTTGCCACTCTTGGTGTAGACTAGGTCTTACCTATGACAGGTTGTTCCAAGCGACAGCCTTCAGGGCCGGATGACTTGACGCCCGCGTCGTCCGTTTGGCTTCGTTTTACTCGTTGGAACACAATCACGGCCTCACTGCGTGCGCGATTTCAATCAAAGCCATCATCACCCTGGACCAGAGTTCGAGGGAGCGCTGGAAGCGTTTCTGGATGATCTGTCCATGGACCCTGATCTGTCGACCGAGGGGCTGTATGCGCGTTTCCCTGAACGGACGGTGGAACTGGATCGAATTCTAGTAATCGCGCGGCGTGAAGTGGGAGCGGATGATTCCGAGGTCCTGCCACCACCTCCCGACATCGCTTCAAATTTGCTGGCTGCAGTGAAGTCGGGGAGCCGCACAGAAGCGTTTGTGCTGCCACTGCGTCTGGGAGTCTATGAATTGCTGGAGCTGATTGGTGATGGTGGCATGGGGCGAGTCTATCGTGCCGCGCAACACGAACCCATAGAACGCGAAGTGGCGATCAAGATCATTCGCGAGGAACTGGGTGGAACCGAAATACTGGCGAGATTCCATAACGAACAGCGTAGCCTGGCCAAGATGAATCACCCCAACGTGGCGGCCGTGTTAGATGGAGGAACCACCGATGATGGCCGCCCGTACTTCGTGATGGAGTTGGTCGATGGCCAGAGCCTCACCGAATACTGCGAATCTCAGCGACTGACGCTGAGCGAACGCTTGGAAATGTTTTCGAGTGTTTGTAAAGGTATTCAGCATGCGCATCAGAAGGGTTTAATCCACCGCGACATTAAGCAATCCAATGTATTGGTCCGCAGCGTAGATGGATTGCCTGTCCCCAAGGTGATCGACTTTGGTCTGGCCAAGGCGATAGCGGGTGATAACACTCAGTTGTCATCGCACACGCAGCTTGGGCAGATACTAGGGACGCTCCCCTACATGAGTCCCGAACAGGCGAGTTTGCCAGCCGATGGTGTCGACACGCGCAGTGACATTTTTGCCTTAGGGGTACTATTGTTCGAATTGATTACGAATCAAACTCCGCTGGAGCAGGAGATTCGTGGTGAGCTCCCGATCGATGAGCGTTTGCGGTTGGTGCGATTGCAGCAACCGGTTCGACCCAGCGATCGCTTAAGGCGTTTCAGGAATACTAAGGTTGTGAATAGCTTCAGGGGGAATTCCCCAGCACCGACCCTGCAAAGTGACACAGAATCGGAGGTTAGTTTTTGTATCCGAGGTTCGTCGGGTACGAGGGGATTTGGATGCGATTTGCGTTAAGGCCTTAGCCCCTGATCCGCAGGATCGCTATCAAACCGTGGCGGGGTTGTTGGAAGATATCGAGAACTTTCTAGTAGGCAGGCCCGTTAGCGCGCGACAGCTTTCTGATTGGCACATGTTGCTGAAGCATGCCTATCGCTATCGCGCTACGCTAGGGGTTGTGGCCGGGCTAGCTTGCGTGCTACTGGGGGCCACGATTGTAAGTGGCCTATTGGCGCAGCGCGCTCAACAAGCCGTAGACGACCATGACTATGCCAGCGCTCGCCGGTTGGTCGCGTTGCAGGAGAGCAAAGGGGCAGAACTGTACCCTGAAAAACTTCCTTACCAAGACTTTGAACTGGGCTACTGGCGCAATAGAACAGCCATCCATCGGGATATTGGCCGGGTAGCTTCGGCTGAGATACTTACCGGACACGAGGACATCATCAGTTGTGTGCGGTTTTCACGCGACGAACAATGGTTGATGACGACCAGCGATGATCAGACGACCAAGGTTTGGGAGCTGGAGTCAGGGCGGATGGTGCAATCGATTCGATCTTCGGCGGGGATGCCTAGTTTTCTGAGCGTGCTACCATCCCATGAGGGAGGAGAGTCGGGAGGGGCAGGGGGCACCCAAGCGACAACTCCAAGGTCACCAGGGCGAGCGGTTGTCGGCTATCGCAGTGGAGTGATCGAAGTGCGGCTGATTCCGAATGGCGAGTTACTAAAAAGCCTGCCAGCTCATGAAGGAGCCATCTATACGATCGCGCGCGATGCCGACAACGCGCGTGTAGCTACGGCGGGGAGCGATGGTGTCGTCCGCATCTGGAATGCTAATTCATTCGAATTACTACAGGCGTTGGAAGCGCACGTGGGCCAGATCCATACTGTCGCATTTTCGCCCGACGGCACACAACTCTGTTCTGGTGGCGATGACGAAGCGGTGATCGTCTGGGATCTGAACACATTCCGGCCGCATCGGCGTTTGACAGCGCATAACGATCGTGTTTACGCCGCTGCATTTTCACCCGATGGTCGCCATGTGGTTTACGGTGGTCGCGACCAAACGCACCATGTCTTTGATGCCCACAGTGGTGCATGGCTCAGGGATTTGAGTGGGCATTCGGGGACGATCCATGCCCTGCAATTCACTCGTTCAGGGCAAACGTTGATCTCAGGGGGGAGTGATCAACGATTGCGATTCTGGGATTGGAAGGTAGGTGAGATCAAAACCAATCTGAGTGGACACGATTACCAAGTACAGGATCTGCGACTTTCACAGTCCGAGCATGTATTGGCTTCAGTCAGTGACACCACCATTCGCCTCTGGCACTCCCCGCCACAGGAGATGGTTCCAACGCGCACGTCCCAGCAAGAACCCAGACCATTGCATGAATGACACTCGGAATCGACTTAGCCAAATTGAAACGCTGTGGTCGATGGATTATCGCGCCCATAACGCACAAGATGCGGAGCAGGGGTTTGCGCAGGCCAAATTGCTGGCGCGGTATGGTCCCGCCATTCTGCGTTATGTAGCCGCCGCCGTGCGCGATGCCACAGTCGCAGAAGACCTCTATCAAGAGTTCGCGGTGAAGTTTCTGCGGGGTGATTTCGCGCAGGCCAACGAAGAGCAGGGACGCTTTCGCGGCTTCCTAAAAGTTGTGTTGGGTCGCATGGTAGCCGATTATTTTCGTGTTCAGATTCGCCGCCCCACTACTCAGCTCGATTCCCAAGTAGCAGTCTGCGATGAGCGTGATGAACGCACA
>JBGSJT010000690.1:0-6509 GCA_041741715.1 Pirellulaceae bacterium
CGGGTTGCGTCGTAGGACCGCTGCGGCGAACAGTGCAGCCACGTCGATGCAGCGCATCTTCGAAGTCGCTCCTCGGCCGCGGTTACCTGTGACCGCGCAGCTCATCGATCCAGACGTATCTAGACCAATCACAACCGGTCCAGGCAACTCGGGAACGTTTCCACAAGCGATCTCGGCTGCCTTGTGCAGCGCAGTCTTGATCTTTTGCGGAACGTTGTCATCTGCGTTCAAGTACGCAGCAAAGTACTGGTACGGGAACTGCTTCGATCGGCGAATCTCAGACTCGTCAGCGATCCGGTCAGCGACGTAATCAACCATCGCACTTGTTGCCAACACATCATGTCTCAGCAAAGTGTTCAAGTTCATGCGCAGCGCCTGCGGACCCATTTTGCGAGCCAGTGCAGCCCAAACGGTCGGTCCGTTGGCAGCGTCGGACAGCAAATCCCAGCGGACTCCGTCCATACCACCAGCGATCAATGCTTGTGCTTCTTCGCTTTCCGAGTTGCGGTACTCGATCAGCGACTGAACCTCAGCCGGCAAATCGGCTTCCGTTGCCGGAGCCCACTTTTCGACAGTCTTGTCAGTCAGACGGAAGTTGAGAATAGTTTGGTCGTCTCAGAAAGCGCTGCAGACGCCAATGAGTCTCTGTCATCGCTGACGCGGGCTCACCATGCAATTATGGAAGCCAGTTCGCTCGGCGAACTGAAGGGGATACGCGACAAGGCAGAAGCCGCTCGCAAATATGCTCAAGCCGCCGGCATGGGACTAGAGATTCAAAACTACGCGGCAGAAGTGAAGCTTAGGGCTGAACGTCGCGCGGGCAGTCTGATTGCCAAGCTGAATCTACACGGCGGTGACCGTCGCGAGGAAACCTCGCAGGAACGTCTGACCCTGAGTGACATTGGCGTATCGAAAGATCAGTCTTCGCGGTGGCAACTGACCGCTACGGTGCCTGAGAGGACTTTCGAAAAGTTTGTGGAGCAAACTCGAGAAGAGAATGGTGAGGTTACTACGGCCGGACTCGTTCGACTTGCCAACGAACTGAGAGCCAAGCAAAAGAGGAAACGCAGAAGTGAACCCGATCCAGTTTCCAACTGCCGCGTTGTGGACACGATCGAGCAACTGCGGGCTGACGAGCAAAAGTTTGCCTGTGTCTATGTCGACGCTCCTTGGCCAGGCGGCGCCGATAACGAGCACTTTGCTGCGGTGCTTGGTGAGATCCCGTTGGAGTTGATGGTGGAGCGAATTGAAACCCGGCTCACTACCTTGATCGAGCAGAAGCAGCCCAAGGAGTTCTACTCAACGGCCGAAGTAGCTGAATTGCTCGGACGAGCCGAATTCACCGTTCGCGAATGGGGCCGACTCGGACGCGTCTTGGCCGAAAAGCGCGCCTGCGGCCGCGGCTCCAGCAAGGAATGGATGATCTCAAACGTTGAGCTAGAACGCATCCGCAACGAAGGCCTCTTGCCGTTGTAGGGCGCGTCGAAAGTTGAGAAGAATTGAATCTCCAGTCGCTTGGGTTTGATTAGACTTCAAGTATCCCTGGGCACTCGGAAAGTTCGGAAGACTCGACCGGCAGCACTTTGAACCCAGTGAAACGGCCATCGGCATATCGGACAAAACGTAGTTTTGTAACAGTCGCTTTGGTGCATAATGACACGCCCACCTTATGCACTAACAGCAGTCGGGCAGGATTGCCTTCGGCAATTCTGAACCGTTGTCAATTTGATTGCGAAAACTGCAGATGTCTACGTCACCACTCTCATTTGAGCACGTGCTTCCGCTCGGGGAATTCGACCACAGAATGCCGCTTAGATTTCCGTAACCCATTGCAGATCAAACGTTTAAGTTGCGCACGAGGTTTCGTCATCCATTCAACCTTGATTAGGCTCCGTTTTCCTTTCCTAGGCTCATACTGGTTGAGGCGATCTGCGACCCGGTGCATCGATTCACAGTCGAGCAGTTGCCGATACATTTGCAGACGGAATGACATTCCATGGTGCCCCCGGAACTCGATCAGCTGATAAAATGAGCTTATCACTCGTGGCTCGAGGCTAAGTCTCAAAGCGGCTAACGTGTTAGATCAAATAGCACGACAATGACCTCTAGCAGCTCAGCGGTTGGGGTGACCCGCGCGTCGAGAGACTTAGCACTTGTATTCTGGGTATTCTCGTGGCGGACCCGAGCCTTGAATCAGCAGTTGGCGGCGTAGACTTTCACTCGGTCACGGCATGAGTGCTCGCTTCAAGAGCCGGAGATTAGGGGTCAAGCGGTAACGAGGTCTGCAATGCAGAATTTGGAATGGAGAAAAAAATGAGAACATGGTGCACGGCGATTACGACAATCGCAATTGTCGCAGTAACAACAACGATCTCCGCCAATGAAATCCTGGATGCCTGGTGGGGTGAAATCGGCAACGGCCTAGTGCGAGCAGGTGTCTCAGAAGATGAGGCCCGTCGAATATTCAACAACATCGACATCATTGATGTGTATGCCACCGAGCCAGGTTCCTGGTTCTACGAATTCAAACTGGCCGGTGACGTGCATCATCGCCGGGCCGAGGAGTTGGAATTGTCCGGGACCGAGACTGAGATCATTGCTGCGTACGAACGCGCGAATGCCTATTACAGCGCGGCATGCTGGCCTGCCTTGTTTACGGCAGAGCGCGAGGAGGCTTATCGGCTACAGCTCCAGACGTTTATGAAAATTGTGAAACATCGACGGATCCCGATGGAGGTCGTGAAGATACCGTATGAAGGCAAAGAGATCGTGGGGCACTTCTACACTTCGAGAAAAGGTCCGACGCCCGTAATCATCTGGTCTGGCGGCTTGGACGGTTGGAAGACAGCTGGGCTCGAATTCAAACAAACGCTAATGGAGGAAGGATTTGCCGTATTTGCTGTCGACCTGCCAGGCACCGGTGAGTCGCACTGGCCTCTCGCTGCCGATTCCGACCGGATCTACGAACGGGTGATCGATTACCTGAAAACGCGAAGTGATGTCAACGACGAGAAAATCACCGCTTATTTTGGCAGCTTCTCTGGCGTCTATGCGATCAAGCTCGCATTGACGAATCCGGATCTGGCCGCGGCGGTGAATCACAGCGGTGGTATCCATCTGTTCTTTACAAGAAAGTTCGATAGCGTGCCGCCGCTCACGACGAGCATGGGCATGCGCGCGACCGCTTTGATTCACGCCGCGGGGCTGAAAGGCCAGAGCGTGGAGCATGTGCTCGAACAACTTGCCAGGTTCTCACTCAAGAACCAGGGGCTACTTAAGCCGACATCCAGTCAAGCACCGCTATTGAGCATTTATGGGACGGCAGATGCGTTGATGCCGGTAGAAGACCTAAATTACATGCAAGACCAGGGGGTGCTGACTGACGCGTTGGTCTATGAAGGTGAACAAATGCAAAACATGTTCGGCACAGTCCGCAGCCCAAGCTACCAGTAAACGATGCGTCGCCACATGGAGATCGCCGCCACGGTTAATGGCAACAAATCTTTGATCCCGATTCCCAGAATACTGTTTCATTTAGGATCCATTCGACGCAGGATCAGTCGCCACGTATCGATTTCTGATAGTTGGTCCTTACCAGAGTTACGCGTCACGTCAAACTGACAAAATTGCCGGAGCATCCTCAGGAACTCTGTTTTGTCCTCGAAGTGTCTCTCGTCGGGATAATCGCCGTAATCGGAACGCATAAAACGGCCGCTCTTCCAGTAAATATTCGTGCCTCCTTCCTTGTGCGAAGTGCAGAATGAGGCACCACTTTGAAGTGCCGGGATAATAGCGAGTTGAATAGCAGCGATTGAATCGAGCTGTTGATCGTCGTTCAATGCTTCCTCACACAGTTGGCGATAGAGCTGCGAGAAACATTCGCTGTCACGCGGATGATCGGCTGCAATGAAGTCCCGCATCCAGAGCGCAAACCAGCTCCCTGAGGTCTTACGGTAGTAATCGGAATTGCTCGGCGCTTGATCAGCCCACGAAACATGCATATGAAACGAGTAGTAATTACATGTAGGTTCCGCCGCTTCGAAACGCAGCAAAAAGTCGTAGTCTGCGATTCCAGTGACACCAAGCAGCGACAAACCGATCATCCAGAATCTCAAAGCTCGAATATCCGCTGGTGAAGCGTTCGCACCCATCGCCATACAGAATACGATCGCGGTCAACGAGACCATCGCGGTACAAAGTGTGGCCAATAGGGCGAATGTGTGAGCTAGAAGATTCATTTGGCGAAGGATGATGGGCTGGGACTAGGATTTAACCGATGCCGAGTCGTAACCAAACTCTGGGACGAACTGACAGATGCAACGGAACTCAATCCAAGAGCCTCACAACGACCGAATGCGTTTCGTTTCACTTATGATTTTGCCAAAGTGCATCTGGTACTTTCCCTCCGATAGCTCAGCGTTGAAGGCATCAGCGATTCGCTTCACCAAGGCCGGATAATAGTTTTCGTTTGGGTCACTGGGCACGTAAGAATGCTTGCTGAAACAAATCTGTTGCTCATCCTCCTTGAAAACAATGTCCAGTTTCGTGCGGGCATCGCCGAGCACCATTTGGCGGCCGGCGTATTGTCCTGTATCGTCACTCAAGATATTCGACTTGTTCCAATTCATCTGCGACAACACAAAGTCCAGGAATACGGGCAGCATCGATGCTTTGACTGGGTACAAGTAGTAATAGTGATCTGATTCCTTGTATCTCCCCCGCCAAGGAGTTGGCTTTTCTAGTGTTCTCAGTTGCAGCCTGTCACTCGCGTCGGCGGCTTTCTTCCATTCAAAGTATGTATGCAGCCAATGAATGTCGATTTCGTCTGCGTTGGCCATGCGTGTCTCCGTGTCGTCGTACTTGACAACGTAGCCAGTATCCTGCTCAAAATCATAGACCACGATGGCATGCTCTGAGTCTGGCAAGTCTTCTGTTTTAGTATTCCAGGACTCAAAAACGCCACGGAAAACGACACTCTTTTTGTCAGGAGAAAGGGCGATAACACCCTGCGGAGCAGGAAAGAAATAATTGTCGATGGGTTGATTGCTTTGGTTAACGAGCCATTTTTTGCGACCGACAACGTCGTAAACGAGATGATCACTTACGAGCAGTAATTTTCCACCATTGAGCGACTCCACTTTTTCCATGCCGTCTGCGTCGCTCGACATAATGACCTCGAATCTCTTACCAGGATGTCCCTCGTTACTATCGAGAAATTGCAGGCTGGCAAAATCACTGCCCTGTACCACAAGTGGCTCAACGAAGGGTTTCCCCTCTTTCAAGTAGATCAGGTACAAGCTTTGGCTGCCCGCCAATAAGGTAGGCTCTTTAGCGTCTGTCAACGCGTAGACTTTCCACAAGAACGGAAGCCCGGTGTTGGTATGCAACTTTTGCGGAAACTGGATTGGTTTACCGTCGAACCAAATCGAGTACCGCACCGTCGTCTGATCCACCATGCCATAGTTGATATTGAACGTCTTTGCCGTGCTGGCCTCCGCCTTGATCACAAATGGACCATATTGAGTTTCTTTGGAGGACGTGACGACTCGGTTCATCCGATAGACAAAAAGAACAATCCCAGCCACGATGAATGCCGCGATTAGGACCAACAGAATTAAGAGTGTTTTCATCGTTGTTTTCTTGGAATAACTATGCGTCGGCGCTCGGCCACTGGCTTGGATCAAAGCCGACTTCTTTCGCAACTCGGTCTCGATCCTGAGCTTTGCCTTGCTCGTAGGCGTCGGCCTCGTCTTGCGTGTGTGGCATTGGATAGGCATGTTCGAGATGAGCAACCGCACGGTCAAACATTGCATGGACGCGATCGCGATCGGTAGCGGCGGCCTTTTCCCCTCCGAGTCGAGCAATCGCAGCGATGTACAGACGGGCCATAGCTAACCAGCCATCGACGTCGCTCTCAATCGCGCGGATCATGAGCTCAGCTTCGTCAAAGTCTCCCACTACCGCGAGGGGTATCGCGTCGGTGACTGCGGCACTAAGTTTTTCTCGGAGTTTCTGGCGATAGATTTCGTTCGTATCCCGAGGCATAAGGCGTTCGTTTTGTTTAGAATTTTGCGATCTTACTGGCAACCATTTTACTGCAATCGCTCCTCATAGGCTAACTGGAATGCAATCTTACGGAAATCGACCGACGCTTGGTGGGATGTTGTTGCAACACGTGATCGTCTTTTTAATCTGCATTGTATTTCCCGGTGGCGTTACTTTCATGGCTCCGGCCACTTGGTTGACTTTCGAACGAAGCGGCGAAGGGGTGCGCTGTACAACCCGGACGTGCGCGTTTTTTATCGTGCCGTTCAAGATTCAACATGTGGATCAAGTGACTGAAATCGCGTTCCGAGAGCGCGCAGGAGGAACCGAACAAAAGCGTGAATTCGGCCGCACGACCAAAAATAAAGTCCATGTAGATGGGGAAGGGTTCCTGCAGATTCATGGCGTTGGTGATCAATTAGCGGAGGTGAGTGTTTCGCCCGCCAGCCTTGAAAGTGTTGTCG
>JBGSJT010000691.1:0-21844 GCA_041741715.1 Pirellulaceae bacterium
GAATCGGTCACGCCAGCTTTAACGGAAGTCAAGGTCGAAGACTTCGCCGATTTGGCAAACGAGATCGAGTCCATCTGGAACAACGAAGGCTCAAGCGAACGACTGAAAAAGCGAATCGTCCGCACCCTGATTCGCGAGATCATGGTTGAATTGAATGAGGCCGCTGGTGAAATCAATTTGGTGATTCATTGGCAAGGTGGCATTCACACGGAATTAAGTGTGCCGCGTCGCAAGCGAGGTAAGGCGACCTGCACCTCACCCGATACGATCCAGGCGGTTCGCGTTCTCGCGAGAGTGTGTACCGATCAACATATCGCCGGTGTGTTGAACCGAAATGGCCTGCGAACCGGACGAGGAAATCGCTTTACTAAAGAACGAATTACGTCGCTTCGCAATTATCACGGCATTGCGATTCACTGTCCTGATGAGAAACAGAAAAATGGTTGGATGACGCTCAACGAAGCAGCCGATTATCTGGGCATCAGCAGTCGCACACTTCGACTCGCAGTGGAAGCGGGCACGATGTCAGGCTGCCATCCGCTGCCCGACGGTCCGTGGGTTTTCGAGCGCAGCGATTTGGAGACTGAGAACGCCCGAATGGTCCGCGACCGAGCCCGACATCGCAGTGGCCGTGGGGCCGCAGTACCAAGTTCGCAACAGCCAAACCTTGATTTTTCCGACCTCTAGAACAAATGCGTAGTCTGAAGGTGAGTTGTAGTTCCTGATCAGCTTTCCGATCACTTCATCTGAGTCGTATCGGCTTTCCAAGTCGTGCTCTTCAATTCCTTCGCGAAGCGTGCGGTTGAATCGCTCTTGAACCCCGTTCTCCTCAGGGCAATGAGGCCGAATCCTATGATGCGTCAACTCATGATGGGCCAGCAATCCGACGAATTCGCCCGAGATGTATCCGCTTCCGTTGTCGCAACGAATGATGGGCGTTGCCGACAATTTCCCGTCTCGATCGACCGCCAGCGTCTCGATCGCTCGCTGCGCCGCTGTGCTAATCGAATGACCGTCCATACTCGTTAGCAATTCCCAATGCACTAGGTAACGCGAATATTCATCAATGAAAGTGACCAGGTAATACTGCACCCCGCCCACCTTCATGTACATCAGATCGGTAGCCCAAATCTGATTGGGTCGCGATGCTTTCTCAACGTCTTCGCGGTAACGCTTGACTCGCCCACGCTGGCCGTGCATCAACTCTTCAGCTCGCGCTCATGCGGATCCTCGACCACTGCAGTTTCATTGACGCCACGTCGCTTGCCGAAGACCGCTTCTGCGCCGCCAATCAGCAGCTTCTTTCAGCTGTAGTACTGCTAGTTGGCAAGCTCTATTCTCCCCGCCGCAAGAGCATAATTCGTAATCCGTAGCATGGCGGGTTCAGCAGTCCAATGATGGGCAGTTCGCGAGGGCTCTTTCACGGCTTTGGTGCCAACCCGAGCAACTGACGAAACTCGGCACGCATTTTTAGCGATTCGTGAAAAGCCTCCTCCTGGCGAATGACTTCAATTTCATTGACTCCACTCGTGGTCTGCCTCGCTAGTGAGACTGCGCGTTGAAGCATCGTGATCGCTAAGTCTTCGTAGTGTTTTTGTAGCTGCTGTTGTGAGTCGGCTAATTCGGCGTAAATGCAAGCCACGTTGTGCAGCACCAGAAATCCATCAGCGCCGTACATGATTGCTTTGGTGGCTTCCAGTTCGGCTGCCATGCGATCACCCTTCATTGCTAGTACATATCCCAGGCCAGCATGCGCTTCACCATCATCCATCATCTGTTGAACTGCTACGTCGAAGTCGGCCTGCGCCAAATCGAATTTTCGCAACTTGACATAGTTCCAGCCACGCAGCATACGAGTTTCCATGTCGGTCGGAGCCTTAGCCAGACGCTCGCTGTACGCTTGAATGGCTTCGGTAGATTGCCCAAGCAGGTCCTTGATGGCGGTCACCTCGGCATCGTTGCTTTGTCCATCGATCGATTCGAACTCTCGCAACGCAAGCCGCAGGACTCGCTGTTGCGAAGCCAAGTCCAGTCCCATTGCAAGCTGTCGCAATACACGTCCTCGGTCGAAACTAGCTTCGCTGCTCTGAAGTTGCATAGCGGTGGGCGGACTGCAGGCAATTGCCGCATCCACACATTCGATGCCCTTGGCGTCGTCGCCTTGACGAAAATGGATTTGGGCTGCCAACGTGTGTGCCGGAGCGAAGCCAGGCCGCTCTATGATAAACCGCCCACAATCTAGCAACGCATCGCTCAAGTCACTGCGTTGGTAAAGGATTTGCGCCCGGTAAAACGCTGCCTCGATCAATACGGACTCCAGCGGAGGCTGAAGCACTTCGTCCAGTTCCGATAACGCCGCACTGTCCCTGTTCTGCAAAAAGTAGACGAAACCTCGGTTCAAACGCGCCGGTCGGAATTGTGGTGCTAGACGCAGTGCCTCGGCCAAGTCGGTTTCGGCTGCTTCGAATTGGCCGAGCAAGCCTTGCACGAGTCCACGGGTACTGTAAGCCCAGGGAGATTCCGGCCGCAGTGCAATGCAGGTCCCCAATGAAGCCACCGACTCTGGACCACGTTGCGTTCTAAGGTAACAGCGAGCGAGTTGAAACTGAGCCCAATAGTGCTCGGGGTCCAAACGCAATCCCTGCTGGTAAGCTTCGATCGCGCGCTGGACCGCCACCGTATCTTGCTGATCGTTTGAAAGGACGCTGCCTAGTCTCGCTGAATGCGCCGACGCCGATCGCTCCAGTTCACCCTCCAGAAACCAGTCTTGTGCTGTCAAGTGGGACTCATTTGCCGCTAGCTCCGACTCACGATTCGCTTCCACGGTTTGGCCCGACTGCCGCAAGCAGCGAGCACGAATCTGGTGATAGGCTCGCGATGCTGGACGCAATCTTGCAGCGCGATCTAACCATTTCAATGCATCAATTTGTTGATCAGCCGTCGTTGTCGACTGCTGTTGCAAATTCGCGAGCACGAGCAATAAGTCATAAAGCTCCGCAGTCAACGCGGGTCGTTCGTCAGCGATCGGAAAAAGTGATGCTTGGTCGCCCCAGCCGGCGGCCGATTCCAAGGCGGCATTTCCAAGCTGGATTGCACGCTGTGGATCAAAGTAAGGCGCGTGTTCGCTGACCGTATCCGTATTGGCGGCATAAAACTGGGCTTCGTCTGAAAGGCGGCGAAATGCAGCCAGTTTGACACGAGCGGTTTCTCTGGTTTCCAGTTCAATCGCGCGTCGATATGAAAACCAAATCAGCCCGCAAAGCACGGCGAGGGTTACACCGATCAGCGTTCGCTGAATGATTCGACGATGACGCCGACACCAACGCCAACAGCGTGCCAGCGCGGGTTCGCGATAGGCCGTAACCGGTTCGCCCGCTAAGTAGTTCTCGATTTCCGTAGCAAATGCTGAGGCAGATTCGTACCTCTGGGCACTGAGGTGCGCCATTGCTCTTAGGCAGATGGCCTCCAGTGCCCTGGGGATCTGCGGATCAATTCGACGCGGCGGCGCTGGAGGTGAACTCTGTGCGAGCGTGATGATTTCTCGTTGACTGCTACCAGATCGTGGAGGCTTACCCGTTAGAACTTCGTACAACGTTGCGCCCAGCAGATAAACATCCGTTCGCTCGTCGGCAACATCCGCGTGCCCTGTGGCGATTTCGGGAGGCATATAGGCCGGTGACCCCATAATGGCGCCAGCTCGTGTCGTGGTCGAAACTCCCGGCGTCAGGCGAACTTTTTCGGTCGCCACATTCCTGTCCGCAGTCCGTTCGACAGAATCGAGCGCCTTGGCGAGACCCCAGTCCAGCAGTAGTGCCTCACCATAACTACCGAGCATAATATTCTCGGGTTTAATATCGCGGTGCAACACGCCTCGGCTATGCGCATAGGCCATCGCGCGACAGATACTTGCGAACGCCTCCAGCAATCGCATGAAGTCCACTTGCCGAGGCCAGTCGGCGCCCGATTTTGTCGCATGAAATACACTCAGTCGTTCTTTCAAACTGCATCCGTTTACCAATTTCATCACGGCAAACAACTTGCCACTTCCATCTCTACCCAAATCGTGTAACGGCACGATGCAGGGATGTTCGAGTTGTCCCATGATTTGGGATTCGAACAGGAATCGTTCTTCAGCAATCGTGTCTGTGTTTGCCGCGTCCAGGATTCTCTTGACCGCGATTTGGCGACCCACGTGGGCGTCCTCGGCGCACCACACTTCACCCATCCCACCACGAGCGATCAGGTGATTCAAGCGATACCGAGTTGATGGCGCCAGTGCTCTCAACCGCTGTCGAACGGATGTGTTCGTGGTTATGGGGCCACCGTCAGATTCCAAAAACAATTTACTTTGGTTTTCCGATTCCGATTGATCGGCAGGAACAACAGTCCCGTTGAATTGATCCAGATCGTCGAGAAACTCCGCCAGCTCGTCGGCTAGATCACTGTATTGCCCCAGGAACCATGACCGATCGATCAACTGTCCGGCGGCTTGCAATTGCAGGTACTTGGCTGCTGCCTCATCCAGCCGACGTTCCCGATTTTCAAGCTCCGTGTCTGTCTCGGACATGGATTATTCCTCAGCGTTATTCTGCATCAGCTCGCGCAACCGCTTTAACCCACGCCTCAGTAAACCAGCGACAGCAACATCTGTCTTCTCCATTTGAACTGCGATCTCGGCAGCCGTCCGTCCCTGTATATGGTGCAGCATGACTGCCAGTCGTTGGTCGGCTGGCAACGCCTCGATCGCGGTGGCAAGGCCCAGTAATTGTTCGTTCCGCATCGCTCGCTGATCGGGAGTGGAACTGCCGCCTGCCAAATAACGTTCCATGCACAGTGACGAATTGGTCAGCGCGACCTGCATCGATTGTTCTAATCCCACGTCTCGTTTGTCTCGACGTTGCTTACGAACTTCATCAGCCAGATTTCGTGCCATGATGCGGCGCAACCAGCCACGCATTTCTTCGTCACTCGTCCCGCGAAATTGATTCAACCCGCGGTGTGCTTCGATGATCGTCAGTTGCACGATGTCCGAGGCGTCGATCTTCGCTTGTAGTTTCGGTTCGATCTGCATCCGCGCCAGCGTCCTGAGGTAGGGGCGCAGTTGTTCGAGCTTCGTCGATGGCGTTTCTGGCCGACTCATAAAGCGCACTCCTGTTTCGCAAAAGTTTTGAACGAATTCGAGACGAATTGAAGTCTTGTTGAACTGAAGGTGTTGGGCGAGCGACATTTTCGGGACTGCCATCTTTGTTCGAGCCACGATCATCCGTCCGATCACGAAGTTGTAATGCCGGTGCCTCCAATGTTTCAAAGTCGGCCTTGAGTTCATTGAAGACTGAAGACTTCGCTGGGCGTAGATTCGACGAACCGGGTGTGTTGAGAGAACGGAGACCTGTGTTGGCGAAACCACGAGTGGCAGGATCCAGGTTCAGGTTCAGCTTAGCTACCACGGTGCTGGGCAATAGCCCCGTCTGAGCCGCCCGCACTTCAGCCAATAGCATTGATGGTGTGAGCAATTGTGGAGCGGAAAGGAGAGCAGAAAAAACCTGAACCGGACTAGCAAACCCCAGTGAAAAGGTCGTCGCACCATCGCGTATATCCGCAGTCAGCAGCGTCTGCACCGTATTTGTCTGTGTACTCAAATACACCCATCCGCCACGCGCCAGCGGTGGGACGTTGGCGATGTTGAGTTGCAAGATGCCCGGCGGTTGGGCGATGACTACCAATTCCACGTTACCACCGACCTCGACGAAACTGTTTGATAGATTGTTTGCGACGGTATTCTGTTGTAAATCGTAGCTAAAGCTCCTGCCTGCGGGGTCCACCAGCTTGATCGACACCGGATCGAGCAGCAGCACCAACAAGGTTAATTCTTGCTGGCCGACGGCGACGAGTGCGGGACTGAGCCGAGCAACTATCTGGTTCAGCAGATCTCCAGTGTTGCGCAATACCCCAAGTTCAATATCGTCACCGTTGTCTCCACGATTGCTCAAGACTTCGTCTAGCACTGCGCCCAAGTCGGCATGCAACTGAGTGAGGAATCGAGTACCGCTTTCGAATGCACTGAAATTGCCTAACGCACCTGAAGCGGATACGAGATTGTCAAAGGTTCGGCGGACTCCCGCTTGGATCTGGCCCAAGGCGAGCGAGACAACGCCGTGGCCAGCGAAGCCCCGCGCCGACAGCAATCCTAGTTCGTCCGTATTAAAAGCTGCTGCCTGCACTTGTGGTAAAACTTCAATGATGTACGAACCCGACGGCAAGGCCTCTGCGAATTCCAGTGTGACGGTCTGTCGCACTGCCGATGGATCATTGTGACCGCTGGCAACGTCGCGATTTCCGCTGGGGCTATAGACGACCGGCTGAGCCGACTCAATGCCCGCGCCGACGACAATCAGCCGATCATCGCCACCGCCGGGTTGTGAGTCCGGACCAAGCCAGATCACGCGATAGTTATTCGGGTTTTCAGCCGCAGTTGGGTCCAATCGATCGCCCTGAAAAACCAGCACCAGACTAGACGTTGGGCCGCCTGGGACGCTGCCCAGTCCCGGCAACAGCGCCGATGCTTCGACTGTCACCAACTGCGGCAGCGTATCAATCACGAGCGTATAAGCTCCGGCACCGGGAGGATTTATGCCATCGCGTCGACTAAAGACATGAACAAACAAGGTCTCGCCTTGACTGGCCGCGACGTGAAATCGATCGCCTACGCCGCGTTGACGCCCCACTGCATCAATCACTTCCATCCGTAAGCCAGCGCCCGTGATCTGGGCGAAGCCTGCAGAAAAGTCGATCACTTGGTCACCGGCAGCCGCCACTGATTCGCTGGCAACGTTCAGCCGGAACCACGAATCCTCCCGGCCGGCACCAATCGTAAGTGTGGGCTGGACCGTGTGGACGAAAGTGCCTAAGTCTCGCGCGGTAGCTTGCGTCACGTTGGGTTGGATCGAGGGTGTATTCGCGTAGATCACAAAGAATCCATCGCGATCGACAACTGCGATGTCAAGTAAGTGATCGCCATCAAAGTCGGCTAGTTCAAGATCCAACGGCTGCTCAGCCGGTGCCAGCGTAAAGGGAGCACCAAAGCCAGCAGGCGTTCCTTTCGCATCAGTCAATCCAGGAAGCAGCACGACGCCTGGTGCACCGATAGAAATGAATGGGCCTGGAATCACGCCGCTGTTCGCCACGATCAAATCGAGAACCCCGTCTGGCGGTCCAACCACAAAAGTACCATCAGGTTGTTCAACTTGGCTTCCCAAGTCGACAACGCGAACGACTAGCGGACCTTGTCCCACGTCATCGATCTCAATCGGCGCTTGGAAATTCAAATCGCCTGTTCCAAGCAAAATCGTGACGGCGTTGTTGTCGCTTAGCGACGGTGCAACGACGTCCAGATTGCCGTCACCATTCAGATCTTTGATGTCCAGGCTTGCCGCTTGACGACTTCCGTTAACGCGACCTAGTGATTCAAACGTGCCGTCGCCAACCCCACGGAAAATATCCAGCCCGTCGTTGATCCCGCCACCAACGACAAGATCAAGTGTTCCGTTGTTGTCGAGGTCGCCTAATGCTGCGACCGCCAGAAACAATATTTTTGGCAGATCTTGGAGCTTCTGCGGCTGGAACGTTCCATCACCCCGCCCAAGTAAGACCGCTAACTTGTTTGGAACATTGATTTCGGGGCTGTCAATGACGACCAAATCCAGATTGCCATCGTTATTGACATCACCTGACGTCACGCCAATTGGAAACGCAGCGGCATTGAATCTTCGTTGTGGCTGGAACGTTCCATCGCCCCGGCCCAATAACACGGACACGTCTGCAGAATCCCAGTTGGTGATGACAAGATCTAGGTTTCCATCATGATTGAAATCTGCAGCTAAAACGTCGCGGCGAAAGGTATTTAAATTCGCGTCGTCGCCGACCGGATTAGGTGCCTGAAATGCTCCGACACCAAACTGTCGCGGCGCGGAAAATGTCCCATCGCCGTTTCGATTCGAGCCGTTGCCCAACATCACGCTGACTGTGTTCACCCCGGTATTTGTAACCGCCACATCCGTGATCCCATCACCGTTAAAGTCACCAATGGCCATCTGCGACGGTCCCGCACCAGCGGGAAACTGTAGGGTGCGTTGAGCTGGAGATGAGTATTGATCGAAGTTCTCCAATTGAAGCGCGAAAGCGCCTTGGAAACCAGAGGTTCCCAGGCTGCTGGCTGTCACTCTAAGCAATAGACGCTGACCAGGCATTACTGCTAAACTCAGTTGAGGGCTGTCACCATTAGCCTCCGTCAACTTGGAAAGATCCTGTGCATCGAGCAACTCGATCTGAGCATCGCCTTGGGCATCTGGCAGTGGTACGAGGTTGGCGACGATAACGCCCGCTGCCGTACTTTCGAACAAGTAATACAACTGATCATTCGCCTGCAGCGAACCCGTCACATTTCTCAAAACCAGCGGTCCTAAGTTCTCCGTCAGCGACGACGTTTCCAGTGAGTACGTTGCGGTTGTGTCTACAGACGAAACCTGGACAGTAAACAACTGCCCAGCCAAAGAAGCAACTTTTACTTGCCTACTGACAACAACTCCGGCGGCGTCTCTTAACAACTCGCTCTCACCAACGATTTGTTGCCCATCGGAGTCAAAGACCCGCAACCCCAGTTTCTCTGGGCTGTCGGTCGATCGAATGTTGACCGTCAGAGTACCTGACGCGGATGACTTAAGCCGAAACCAGTCCGCATCGCCAGCGTCGAGTGACAGTCGCGGGAACGTATTGGTAACGACGTTGCCTAAATCGGTTGCATCCGTCAGCACATCATTTGGCTCAAAACGGTCGTTGAGTGACGCCGGAGTGGGGTGGAGAAGCAGTTTTCGAAAGAAGACATCCTGATTCCCCGCTCGTGTATCGGTCCAAGCGACATAGGCCGAATCCTCCGTCAGCGCTAAACCGAGCCGATTGTTGTTAGGAAACCCGAGCGCTTGACCGGTGACGCTGGTGAAGTCTCCCGCGTCAGCATCAAAGGACTGATCCGTGACGCGAAAGTTCGGACTAAACGTCACACCACCATCGGTACTGATGGCAGCAAAAACGTCGAGCAAGTGATTCGCTGGATCGCGACGTGTATCATACCAAACCACGCCAATGTCGCCGGAGGCGTTTACCTGCATCCGCACCATGAACTGGTCCGCAGCGACATCTTGCGGGGAGCCATTGGATCGCTTTCCGCCGTTGTCATCATTCAGCGAACGTGAGGCGGTGCTGTTGGGGAACTTGATCGATTTCCAGGTACGACCAAAGTCCTCAGAACGAGCGAAGTAAATGTCTGCGGAATCAAGCGGGTTTCCCAGCGAATCAAGAATCGGTAACGGCTCGGCAACATACAATCGCCCAGGACGAACCGGATCTGCAACAATTCCTCGAGTCGGTACCGGTCGAAAGGAATTATTGCTCAATCCCGCCGTTAGCAGCTTCGCCCCCGGTCCAAATGGCAAACCCACCGGTTTATCTTGCGTAGGCACAAAGAAAGTTTGTCCAGCATCGTTGGAATGGTTGACAAAGAACCAAGACCCGACAAAGTCCGCGACGGCCACGTCTCCCTGTGCCCCGACGGAAACGCGGGGCCAGTTCAAATAGCCGCGTCCAGCGTCCTGATCCGAACCCGTATTGCCAACCGTTTGCAGCACCGAATCGATGACGCCGCTCTCGGCACGTGATTGGGTCCGAAGTTGCCAAGTCAGGCCACTGTCCTCCGACACGGCAATCATCACGTCGCTGCCGCCTTTAGCGTTCGGCTCGCCTGGAAACTGGTGCGCCGGATAATACCTGGCCCAAGTGACGTACAGATTGCCGAAATTCGGATTGGCCTGACCGCTGGGAAGCTCGCGGATGTTATCCACGGCCATGTCGGGATAAACCTCGAAAGGCACTTTTGTGATCCCGTCATAGTCATGAGATGCTACCGCGACAGGCGACAACCAAGTCAGCCCACCGTCATCACTTCGCGCCACGAAGATGCCGTTGTTCGCCTCGAAGCCCAATGCACGGGGATCGCCACTATTCGGATTAAGGATTGGTGGGGTTTTTTCACCTTTAAATGATGCCGCCATGAAACTTACAAAAACGTGTCCGTCGCTATCGAAATTGGCGATCAAATCCGACGCGCCTTGGTCAAACCCCGAAGGTAAGTCAATCGCGGTATGTTCCCACGACGCTCCTTCATCACGAGAGACGGCGACGCCGATCCCGGCATAGCCGTGACTTGATAGCGAGTAATCCATGTACGCCACCACGATATGATCGGGATCTTGAGGATCCGCAGCGATTGATGGACCTTGCTGAGCGCTGGAGTCCGTTGTGATGGCTCGATTGACTTCGATCGCGCTCGACTCAACTACGTTCGTATCAAGGAAGGTCCAGTACGGAAATTCCAGTACGGCACTCGCTGACAGGCACAAACGACTCTCAAGCAACTCGAAAATAGGCAGTCGGTAACCACGAGCACGCTTGACGGTATTACGGGACATCGAACTTACCTTTGACGAAAGGAGCCGTCTGGTTGCTCAATCGATTTGACGCGTATAAAGAGGCGACAAATTAACTGCAACTGACCGCTGTTTTTGCCAAGAATCAAGACAATCAATGTCGAGCGCGCCAGAACAGGGCGTTTGTCATTAGAATTGCTAAACCTAGCGCTTGGCAATAAAAAAACAGAAGCCGTGGCTGGCCAGCCATCGAAGGCCACCTTCGCGTCTCGGACTCCGGCTTGCCATCGAATTGTCCTATGGAGGGAGCAAGATTGCAACTTGGCATTCCTAAAAATGTCACCCGAAAGAAATCTTTATTTTTGCGCGGTCAGTTTGGGATCCAACGACGCCTTGTACTTAGTGGCCGAGTGAGCCCGAAACAAATCCCGAAAACAACCAACACAGGAACAGAGCCATGAAAGTCAAAACAAACGTCAAAGCCGGTGCCGGGCGAAACTGGGGCGGTTGAGCCCCGTTGCTCACCAAATTGATCCCACTGAAAACCGAAAACCTCCGTGTAGCACTTGCCACACGGAGGTTTTTTCGTTTTGAAGACATGCACCCAATCAGTCGCAAACTTGCAATTTGACTGGGTGAATCTGAACGAATATTGACTGCGATTAGGGTTCAGTTTTATGGCAACGGTTCAAGTTTCAGTTTGCGAATCTCGTGCATCGGCATCATGAGATGCCCTGGGTCCATTTTCTATGCTTATCTCCAAGCGGCTACGCGGCTAGCGTCTTGCTCCCTTTGTGCCTTCGCCTACTGGCTCCGCTGCTTTGTCCACGTCCACGTCCTGTGACTGACCAAACGGGGAACTCAGGGCTAGGCGGAAGCCGCTGTTGAGCGAGCGGATCGTCGGTTCGTTTGTGTGACGGTGCGCCGACCGGCAATCCGCCGCGTCATAGCCCCAACTGCCGCCACGGCGCACGCGATCCGAGCCCCCCGTCGCACCGAGTGGATCCACCACGTCTGCCTCACCAAAATTACCTTTCCAATCATGTGTCCACTCGAACAGATTACCATGCAGGTCGAATAGGCCACGCGATCCGGGGCGAAGTTCTCGCGGCGGATGGGCGCGCTTGCCACTGTTCTCCAGAGACCAACCAAAACGGTCCAAAAGCGTCACGTCGCTCCCGTAGCCGTAAGCGGTTCGTGCTCCAGCACGACAGGCGACTTCCCACTCCGATTCCGTAGGCAGGCGAAAGCCCCGACGTCCCAATTCCAAGGGCCAGTTACGCGGTGCCCAGTTCGCCGACGGATTCGGTTCACGCGGATATCGCTCCTTGTCCAACGATTCTGGATCCGCGTAAGACTGATCCCGCTCTGACAATCCCGACTGCTGCGTGAGCCAGCGACAAAATCCGACTGAGTCGTACCAGTCCGCAGCAAAACCAGCATCCTGAGGTTTGGCATCGGTTTGCTGGGCATCGGCTTGTTGCATGAATCCCGACGACATTGTTGAAAAGGCGATCAGTTCCTCCATCGTGATCTCCCGATCCAGTAGCGCAAACGGACTGGTTAGCTGCACCCGATGCCGAACTTCGTCTTTCTCTCGATCCGCTTCGTCGACGACCGAGCCGATCGTGTAATCGCCCGCTGGGAAGACGATGAATGTGTAGTAAAACATTTTTACATTCGCAGATCCAACCAAGCCGGCCAAAAACGATGCAGATTCGCCTTTCGTTTTTATCTTTATCGCCAGCGTGAACCACTCGCGATCCACCGAATACGGGACCGCAGTCTGATCGACTTGCGTTACGACATCATTCTGTCCCCATTGCCGCAGCAGCCAACCCGCTGCGCCATGCACGCCTGAACTGGGATCATCGCGGTACCAGGCACCCAGTTGTTTAAGCAGAGTCTCTCGTTGTGCGTCTGGGACTTCGTTCAGTGAGTATTCACCGAGCGTTAGCAGCAGTGCATATCGCGTGTGACGTGGAAAGCGATCAACCGGCGCATCGCTCATGACACGCAGACAATTCAGCAACTCTTCCACTCGCACGCTGCGGTCGCGACAACGAAAGGTGAATTGAGTTAGGGACTCAGGATCGTCGCTCATGTCAAACACCGACAGGACTTTCTCGCGTTCGCCGAGTCGTAGCAACGTCACTGCGGCATTCGCCCGCCGCTGACCATACCGCACTCGTTCCACAGACCCCAGTTCGTCTGGGGGCAACGTCGCTGCGATTTTGCTGAGATCCTCTACTGTCGAAGGTGCGGCAGCAGCCTCGACCAGCGGATAAAGCACGGCATATTGCTCAGGAGTTGCTACTGTCAGCAACTGGGACAACATCGGGATATCGCTGGCCGCGTAATCGACAAAGGCATTGGCCGCACTCAGCCGCTGGGCGGAGGTAGCCTGGGCATCGCCAAAGATTTTTTCCAGGTCCCCAAGCAACCGGCCGCGAATCGGCAGCAAATCCTCACGCAGCAGCGGCTGGAATTCTGCATTGGTAGACACCAACTGCTCTGCGACAAACCGCAAGTCCTGCGGCGTCCACGACGCGGCTTCGGATTCAGGAATGAAATCCGCCAAAGCGACCGCCGCACGGAATCGGCGATTGACCTCTGCCTTCTCGTCCCGCAGGATTGCCTGTAATTTTTCGGTGAGTTCCCAAGCGTTCGGGCGCAACTGCTGACGAATCGGAGCGATGTAGGCGACCTTGTTGGTGAGCAATTCTTCCAACAGCGGTTCGACCAGCGACTTGTCGCGAGCAACCGTCGCCAGACGTGCGTGTAGCTGCGCCCGTTTTTCGTCGCCTGTTTTGGCGTCTGCGGAGACTAGCGGTAACAGATAATTGGCGGCGACCGCCTGATTACCATTCAAATCTTTGACGATCTCCGACAACTGGCTTGGTTCAGCACTCACAAGACGTCCCACGAGGCCTTCGATGCGGGTGGCTTCTTGTTGCTGAAGGACTTGCCCACGAATGACCATCCCAACGGTTGTGAATACAGCCAATGCCACCAAGGCAAGCCCCGACCGGAACCTGTGGAGCCTTCCCGCACGCCGCATCATCTCCCGCTGGGGGGCTTTCCACTGTCTGCTGTCGGTTAGCATGCAGATGCTGAGCCATTCCGACAACGACGGAAGGTGTCGGTTTTCCGACTTGGCATTCCACTGAGACGACCGTTCGGCAAGCTTCAGTTTGGCCCGGCCTGTTCGTGTTTCCTGTTGCTTGCTCGTCAACCATTCCCGCAAGCTGGGAACCAGATAGTCATGCGTCAGTTGGTAAAACTTCGCACTGGGGTCACTGCCTGATTTAGTTTGAAAACTCTCGGGATCGGTTGGCGTGATCAGCCTCAGTTCCCCATCCAGAATGCGAAGCAGATCGTTGAACTCGCGCGGGCGATCTTGATAGCCGGATGCGTCCAGTAACTCCGCATGGGATCGCATGTGCCGTTTAATGTCGCTGTCAAATTCCGGTAGCAAAGCGTTCAACACTTGGCGGGCGGCTTCTTGATGCAGGCGATGCTTCGGATTGGCGGTTCGAGAACTGAATGTCTCATCTAGAAAGTTGACACCAATGCCCTCGGTGCCGCCGACTTCTTGCAACGTCGTAGGCACCCATCGTTTGCCTTTGACCATCTCGGCAAACAGGGCGAGTTGCACCGAGACAACTTTGCCGTCTTGAGCCAGACCCGATGCGATGGAAAATACGAATTCCTGTTCCTGCTCGGTGAGTTTGCTCGTTTGGGCCGAAAGCTTGCCAAAGGCTTGTCCGAACTTGGTCAGTACCTTTTGCGCATGGTCGACGTCGAAAAGATCCACCGTGGCAAAGTTGTGGCCTTGCACGATGGGGATGTCGAGCGAATCCATAAAGCAAGCTGCCGCCATCGCAAAGTCGTCGCGGACCATCACGACCGCTTGCAGCGTTCCACCATCGCATTGGCGAAGCGCAGCGACCAGGTCGCTGTCCAGCTCCCCTCGATGGGCCTGCAGCCACTGTTCGAACTGGTCCAAAACGAACACAACCTTGCGACCTTCACTTCGGCGCAGCCAGGCGAACGATTCGACAAACCCGAGTTCATTCGGTAATTCGGGCGACTGCTTTCTGAGTCCGCGCAGAATGCGAGTCTGCGTCTCGTCGGCGGCCGCTTCGATGTAAACCGCCACAACATCCTTGGACAACCTTGGTAGTAGTCCTGCTTTGACCAAAGACGACTTGCCGCAACCTGACGGCCCGTAGATCAGGCCCACGCTGAACGTTTTGTCAGAATCAGTTTCCTCGATCCGTGTCTTCCAGAACTGAATGCTCTCGGGAAGCCCGGCACGATTTCGAGCGCCGGGCAACAGGTCCAAAAAGAAATCCGCATCGCCATCGTCGAACGACCGTAGCCCCTTGGGAACGATCGTGAGTTCTCTGGTTTCCTGTTCGGGACCTTGTTGCCAGTTGAGCAGTTCGTCGGCAAATTCGGTGGCGTTGGGATAGCGATCCGATGCCCGCTTCGACATCGCTTTCAAACAAATGCGTTCCAGTTCCAACGGGATCGACGCATCGACTTCGCGAAGTGTCTTGGGCTGGACCGAAATGACTTGATGAAACAACTCGTTCGCCGTGCTGCCCCGGAATGGCATGTTTCCAGTCAACAGCTGGTAGAGGACGACGCCCAGTGAAAAAATGTCACTGCGCCCGTCCAGTCGATGACCTTCGCCGCGAGCCTGCTCGGGGCTCATGTAGGCCGGAGTTCCGGCGATCTTGCTGTCGTTAAGACAATCTTCTTCACGGATCGCCAGCCCGAAATCGCAGACATACGGCGCGCCGCTGCTCTCTTCGATCAGGATGTTGTTGGGCTTGATGTCGCGATGGATCAGCCTTCGATTATGAGCGTGCTGGAGCGCCTGGGAACATAACGCGATGAGTTTCGCAGCTTCGTCGTGATCGGGACGATTGTTCTTAATCCGGTCGCCCAGGGTGCCTCCTTCAATGAATTTGGAGATGACGTAGATCGACCCGTCCTCGGTGCGCCCGGTGTCGTAAACGGGAACGATATTCGGATGGTGCAAGCTGGCAACCTTGCGAGCTTCTTCCAAGTATTGTTGGGCATCTTCAGGCTTCTGAAATCGTTCTTCGGTGGGAACCTTGATGGCGACCTGCCGCTGGAGTTCCTCGTCGAATCCAAGATAAACACGACCGAACGCTCCTTCTCCCAAAACTCGAACTAGTCGGTAACGACCGATTTGCTGATCGCCGATGGTCGACTGGGAGATGTAGGTATTAAAACCGGATGATTGCTGCTTTGAAGTTTTGTCATTGGAAGCAATTTCGGGCCGTTTGCTGTAATCGTCGAGAGTGGGCGAGGTGTCACCATTCTGTCGAGCCAAAGTACTACGGTGATGCGAATTCGCTTGTTCTTCGGGCTCTACAACTTGTCGCAGTTGATCCAGGTCGTTAAGAAACTTTTCGAGTTCCTCTGCCAGATCGCTAAACTGTCCCAGAAACCAAGTCCGATCAATTGGCGCACCCGTAGCCTGCAGTTCAAAGTACTTGGCCGCCGCCTCATCCAACCGAAGTTCACGACTTTCAAAATTGTCGCTCGCATTGGGCATTCGCTATACCTCGGCGTTCTTTTTCATCGGTTCGCCCAACCGCTTTACCCCACGTCTTAGCAAACCGTCATTCGCTGACACGAAGGTGCTTGCGAACTTCATCAGCGCCAAGTTAATCGCCGTGATCCGGCGTAGACAGCCATGCAATTCGTCATCACTCTCTACGCAAAAATGATTCAACCCGTGGTGAGCTTCAATGATCGTCAGTGGTACGATGTCCGATGCGTCGATCTTTGCCCGAACTTTGGCTTCGATTTGCGCCCGCGCCAGCTTCCGCAAATCCCATTGTGTGTTGGACCCAGGCTGATCATCGAATTGTCTCGTGGAGGAGGCATATTTGCAACTTGGCAATCCTCAAAATCCTTTTGAAAAGAAATTCACAATTCTCGCGGTCAGTTTCGCTGTATGTGACGCCTTGTACTTAGTGGCCGAGTGAGGCCGAAACAAACTCCGAAAACAATGAACACAGGGACTGAACCATGAAAGTCAAGACAAATGTCAAGGCTGGTGGCGGCGACAACTTTGGCGGCTAAACCCGATCCGATCGTCAGAACCTCAACAACACAATCTTCAACTCAAAGGAACACCGAAATGAAAGTCAAGACAAACGTAAAGGCTGGCGGCGGCGGCGACTGGGTCGGTTAATCCCTGTTGCTCTGCAACTTGAACGCACTGCAAAACGAAAACCTCTGTACAGCGCTCGCTGCACGGAGGTTTTTTCGTTTTGGTTGCACTGGATGTGGGTGCTTAATCAATCGGTTTCTCGCGGTCATTTCTGTTGGACGCAACGCCTATTTATGTAGCGGCCAATTGGGCCAAAAATAAATCGCTTAGATTTAGGAACATTGAAATGGCCGGGTTCATTTGCAAACCAGAAGTGGAAGCGAATCGCGACTTGATCGTGCAAGCATTCGGAGTCGAGTTTTATGTCGCCTGCCTCAAGGCTGAAGGTGAGACGTTTCTTTCCCTGCTCGTCAAATTCAACAAGATCTGAGGCTGACGTAGAAAAAGCCTAGACCGTCGGTCTGCAAGCTGAAGTCCGTCACATCCAAAAGCCTCCGTGTGGTCTATGCCGCATGGGGCTTTTTTCGTTTTGACTGAGGGTCACGTCAGCCCGAAAAAATCTTTGATTCACGCGGTCAGTTTCGCTGAATGCGACGCCTTGTACTTAGTGGCCGATTAAGGCCGAAACAAGCTCCGAAAACAATGAACACAGGAACTGAACCATGAAAGTCAAGACAAATGTCAAGGCTGGTGGCGGCGGACCCTTCGCTGGCTAGGCTCGACTCGGTCGTCCGAATTTCAGCATCACAGTCTTAAATCCAAAGGAATACCGAAATGAAAGTTAAGACAAACGTCAAAGCTGGATATCGTATTGTCATTGAAAGCTAGTCTCACTAAGCAACCCAGGCAACTTGACAAACACAGCCTCTTTGGAGGATTGGAAACAATCCATCCAAGGAGGCTTTTTTCATGGATGAGCGATGACGAGCACTGTGGGTGTTTGCTTTAACACATAACTCAGTGCTAACTGCAGGTTTTGCGGATCCAGTGCAGCAAAGGTCTCGTCCAGGATCGTCAGATCGGCTCGCTGCAGTAATGCACGGGCGATGAAGATGCGGCTCTTCTCGCCGTGACTCAGTTGCCATCCGGTCTCGCCCACCATTTGAAACATTCCGCCAGGCATGCGGTCCAACAGCGGACCCAAGCCGAGTTCCCGGCAGGTTTGCTGGTTTCCTGCAAGTCGTCTCGCGTCGGCGGCCAACACACTGACTTCCCGAGCAGCGGATCAAAGCCTATGAAAGTAGGGTGGTCCGGCTTCATGCTTCTGGTTCCTCCTGATACTGTTCGGACTGGCGGTATTGTTCCTCGGCCGTGCTCAGTCGCAGACTACCACATCTTACGGCAATCACTACGATGACTTTTGCACCCACGCTTCGGATCACCAATTACGCATTTGCGGTGGGACGAATCGGACTCGCCGTTCTGTTTGTTCCGCTCCTTGCTGCAATAGGTGGATTAACGATCGCCGCTGCTGTCGAAGGTCCACGCGCCAATACCGGCGACAACCTCATCGATATCGCGTTTGGAGTGGTGCTACTGTTAATCAGCCTACTCATTCTGTGGTTGGGGCTGACAACTCCAACCTCGTTACAGGTCGATGAGCAGATCACGGTCAATTACCTTTGCCACACCCGCAAATACTCGCTGGAGGATGTCAAGGACCTATCCGAGTCCCGCGAGACAACGTCGCTATTCACGCCGGGAACCGTGATCGGCTCCTGGTTTTATGGGTATACGTCGCAGTCAACTTGCGAATACAAGGTTTGCATTCTGCGACTCAAGAATGGCAAGCCAATCAAATTCAAAGTCACTGCTGAACAGTTGACGAAGTTAAGAGCTCACATCAGCCCGCCGAACATCCCGATGTACACCGGTCGGCGGTATTGACGTTAGATGGCCCCACTAGACGAAACAATCAACACAGGAACCGAACCATGAAAGGCAAGACAAACGTCAAGGCTGGCGCGGGGCGAGGCTGGAGCGGTTGAGCCCTTACGGGAACGACTAGCAACAAAACACGATGACCTCAAAGACCTCCGCGCTGCAAACGCACCAAGGTGTTTCTTTCGTTGACTCCGACTCCTCATTTGGACAGATTCACGCCAACGATCATGGATGAGCGATCACCAACACCGTCGGCGTCTGTTTCAGCACGTAACTCAGGGCGAGCTGCAGGTTTTGAGGATCGAGCGCGGCGAAGGTTTCATCCAAGATCGTTAGATCAGCTCGTTGCAGCAAAGCTCGGGCGATGAAGATGCGGCTCTTCTCGCCGTGGCTCAATTGCCAACCGGTTTCGCCTACCATTTGGAACATTCCACCGGGCATACGGTCCAATAACGGTCCCAAACCTAGTTCGCGGCAAGTCCGTTCGGCCTGTTGCAAGTCGTCTCGCGTCGGCGGCCAGCGACGACCCATGAGCAAATTGAACGACAAGGTCCCCATCAGCACGTGGTTCTCGTGGAACTGAGGTGCTAACACGACGCGTCGTCGCCAGTTGGCTGCACCGAGTGTTTCCCGATCCAAACCGTGTAGCAACAATAGGCCGGAGTCCGCGATGCGCGAGCCAGCTAGCAACGAAGCCAGTGTCGACTTGCCTCCGCCTGAACTCCCTTCCAACAATAACCGCTCGCCGGGGTGAATCGACACGTCGACTCCCTGCAGCACCGGTTGACTGCGGCCTTGATAACGGAAGCCCACATCCCGCGCCGTCACGAGTGGTCTGCCAGCGACGGGAACCACTCGATCAGCTTGAGGTCGACCGATCGGCTCGCGCCGCGTCGCCGCGGCGAGCAAGAACTGAATCCGTCGCCAGGCAATGGCGGCGCTGACGAGGCGCAAGCCGCCTTCAACCAGACTACGCAGTGCTTGAAATGCGAGTAATACTCCACCAAGGCCGATTGCCAGGGACACGGTTGATGTACTGCCGCTGACAAACGCTGGCGCCAGACCCAGCAGTCCGGCAAGCAACCAACCGCGTGGGACGAGCGCGGCTAAGGCGGCGGATTGTCCATCGACTCGGCGTGATTCAGTCAAGTAACGGTCAACCGCTTCGTCTTCGCCTTGATTCCATAATTCCGGCGGTTGCTGGGCCAATCGAGTGCGATGACCGATCATGCGTTCCACTAAATCGTTGGTCAAATCGAGTCGCCGTTGCGTCCAGGCGAGTTGGCGACGAAAGTACCGAGCTCCGAGCACAACGGCCAAGCCGACCATCACCAATAACGAGCCAATATGCAACCAACCACCGGCTCCGGAGGCGAGGACAAATAACGTCAACAGCAATTCGACGACCGCGGTGAGCGCCAGAAATCCGCCGCTGACCGCCAGCGATTCAACCGCCTCGGATTCGATCACACGCCCCAACAACTGCCCGATTCCCCATTGACGGACCTCCTGCGTCTCCAGTCGGAAGACGCCAGAGAGCAATCGTCGCTTGAGCAAGAGACCAGCACGAATGGCCAGCGTCCCGCCTGCGGACTCGGTCAGAACTCGGAACGGAATGGTGGCCAGCAGCAGCAGCATCCACGCCCCAAACAACCCCGCGTCAAATCGGCCGTGTACCGACATCCAGCCCAACAACCACCACGCCAAAATCCACAATGAGTACTGCATCAGATGCAGCACCGCGACCGACCCGAGTAGCGGCGTTAATCCGGCGTCGCGAATAAGCGTGCTCAGACTCGCTCCGGCAATGGGCCGAATCAGCCAGCAATTTCCCAGCGATTTATCGCCATGCAACTCACGAAACATGGCACTGCGAGCAGCCAATCGACGCTTGCCATGCAGATCGGCCTGGTTGAGAATGCGTTCGATCGGTTCCGCAATCGTTGTTTTGTCTTCCAACGGTGCTCGCAATTGTCGCGCAAGCGATTCGATCGCGACGCGATGCCGTCCCAAATCGAGACCAAGCAATGTCGCTCGCCGTTTACTACTGGCGAGGAGCACCACAAACCTTGGCTCATCCGCATCTGGTAAACGCAGTACCGCTGGGGCGCAGGCGCCGAGCAATTCTTCGATGCCCGAGTACGTCGCCTCGACCGCGAGCGCTTCCAGTTCAAGGTGAGTGGCAACCGATTGCAACCACGGACCGAGCATTGCATCGGTTTGGCCCGGTTCACGAGAAAACGGCGGCGGCGAGTCGACCTCGTGCTTTAATCGGCTTCCGAAGTTTACGGCCAGATGTCTCAATGCCTCGGCAATGCGGGATGAAGGCCAGGTAATAGCATCGGGTTCATGAT
Source organism: Pirellulaceae bacterium (assembly GCA_041741715.1). Classification (GTDB taxonomy): domain Bacteria; phylum Planctomycetota; class Planctomycetia; order Pirellulales; family Pirellulaceae; genus Aureliella. The sequence continues at coordinate 20,877 of JBGSJT010000691.1, forward strand.
TGTCTTTCAAGACGATAACCCTTGTTCGCCGTTGTTGGCGACCACGCGCCCGGACTGCAAGCGGATTCGCCGCCAGGCACTGCTGCCCCACAAACCGGTTCGCACTGACTCTTCGGCGTCGAACAGCGTCCGGAAAAGGGAATCTGGTTGTTCTAGCAGCTCTTTGGGCGGTCCATCCTCAACCAACCGACCACCATCCAGCACAAGCACACGGGGGAAGTCCACGGTTTCGCTCACGTCATGCGTGATGCAGATCAGCGTGGCATTTCGCCAACGCTCTCGGGCACGCTCGAGCATCAATCGCCGTTTTCCCCTTTCCAAGCCACGAAACGGTTCGTCCAGGATCACCAGTCGCGGTTGGCTGCGTGCGAATCCGCGGGCCAGTTTGACTCGCTGTGCCTCGCCGCCGGAGAGCAAGCCGCCACTTTCTCCTAATGGCGTTTGCAACCCTTCGGGCAAGCGTTGTAACACATCGTATAAGTCGGCTTGCTGGACGACGTCGCCGACCACGTCCAAGCCGGTTGCCGAGTTACCATACAACACGTTTTCTAGCATCGACTGATTCCAAAGCTGCACCGCTGGATCGACCCACACGGTTTGCTTTCGCAATGCGGCCAGGCCTACTGCGTCCAGCGGTTGTCCATCTACCACGACTTGGCCTTCCGCAGCGTGATGCCAACCGAGCAACAAGCCGACGAGACTTGACTTCCCGGCGCCTGATGGACCGACCACGGCGACGTGACTGCGAGGCGGGATGTCCACGTCGAGCGAATCCAGAATCACATGTCCACCGGCCCGAACGTGGACGTTTTCCAAATGGATCGATACAGCTTCGCTGGACATTTCGCCATCTTGTTTTGATACGACGTGCGATTCTTCTTCCGGCGCACCCAGTGGTTCTAGCAATCGCAACGTCACATTTCGGTAGCTAGGGTACTGATGGACCAGTTGTGCGATCTCTTCACCCA
>JBGSJT010000692.1:0-4281 GCA_041741715.1 Pirellulaceae bacterium
TTGTGCCGCCGCTGCGCGGCTCTCATCCTGCGATCGCAACGGCAACCGTGGGCTGACGCCCACGGCGAAGCGATGTCGCCGCTCTGCGGCTAGGTAAGCGAGGCCGTAGGGTGGGTGCTCGCACCCACCACGCCCGTCAAGCAGCCAACCGCCCGTCACATGCCCGACGCGGTAAAGGTGGGTGCGGAAGCGCACGCCCTACGCAACTACACGCGTCGGCTCGGAGAACTGAGACCACCCGCGAAACTGCTGCATCGCCTATATTGCCCGCAAATGGGAAAGGAGGTAGATTCTACTTCTTCTATCTCTTTAATGTCATTCTCCGCCTCCGGTTGGCGCCCCGCGCGACGAGATCATTAATGGTCGATAAACAGACAATCAAACGACTCGTCGCGAATGCAACTGTCAAAGATCAGTTTAAGAAACAACTCGAACGCGTGGCGAGAGATGGATCCCAGACGCAAATGATCGCTTCAACAGTTGAAGAAGTAATCAAGAAATTAGCAGCTCCTGCCACAGGCTCAATTGTCATTTATGGCGACCCGCAGAGTGGCAAGACCGAAATGATGATCTGCCTGACGGCAAGGCTCCTCGATGAAGGCAAAACGACAATTGTTCACCTAATGAACGATAGCGTCGACTTGTTGATGCAGAACCTTGATCGCTTCAAACTTGCCGGCCTCGCGCCAGCTCCAAAAGTCGCTACCGACTTGGCAAATTCGCCCTTAGTCGCCGGGCATCACTCAATAGTTTTTTGCAAAAAGAATGCAAGCGATCTTCAAAAGCTAGTCGTCGAGATGGCCAATGCGGGGCCCGTCATGCTCATTGACGATGAGGCGGACTTCGCAACACCGAATTCGAAAGTCAACACCAATGAGAAGACTCGCATTAACGATTTGGTGTCGCAGTTACTCGGAACGAATGGTGTTTACATCGGAGTGACGGCGACGCCAGCCCGGCTGAATTTGAACAATACGTTCAACAACAAGACCGAAACTTGGGTCAACTTCCCTCCTCACGGTGCGTACACCGGCCACAGCACTTTCTTTCCAACCACAGGCAAACCCCCTTATCGGCTAACGAAAATAAAGGGCGTGGTTGGACCCGATCACGCCAGAAAGGCGCTTGCCCGATTTCTAATAACAGTTGCATATCTCAATAAGGTGAAGAGAGCAAAAAATGAGCCCGAGCAGAACTACAGCTTCTTGGTGCACACGAGCGGGAAAACGGTTGACCACATTGCTGACCGCAATGTAATTGAATCGGCGATGAAGGCACTCGTCAGCAAAGAGGGCGACGAGTTTGAGGAGTTCGTTAAAATCATATACGAGCAAGCTAAGGACCTATACCCAAAAGCGTCGGCCGACGACCTCTCGATTTATGTGATCGAGAATGCCTCTCGCAGTGCAGTTGTTGTGCTCAACAGCAAGCGTGATCGTGCTTCTGCCGGAGACAAACCCACTGCACCCACATGTCCGTTTACCGTAATTATCGGTGGTAATATCGTTTCGCGAGGAGTGACATTTCCGAACCTACTGGCAATGTTTTTTACGCGAGATGTGAAGACTAAGTTACAGCAAGACACTTACATCCAACGTGCACGAATGTTTGGCGCTAGGGGAAAGTACCTTGAGCATTTTGAGCTTACGATTCCGGAGCGTCTTTATGGTGACTGGCATCGATGCTTTGTGCTCCATCGACTAGCCTTGCAAGCAATCAAGAATAACAAGGTGTCTCCCGTTTGGATTGGAGATGATCGCATTTCAATTGCTGCAACTTCAAGTATCGACCGAGGAACAGTCGACTTGAACAAGGGTGAAATGTCCTTCCAGATATTCGCTTTCCCGGACCCCGAAAAGATTGACAGAATAATTGCTAGCAAACCAACAAAAGTCGCTACGCTTAGAAAGCTAGCAGCAGAAGTGGGCGAGGCGATGCCGCAGTTTCTAATCGACTACATCGAGGAAGCGTTAAAGTCTGCGCCGGACACGCTCGCTATTCACACTTCGACTTCGATTAAGGGGCAGTCAACTGCCAATCAAGAGTCGATCTCTCGCACAAAGGGCTTTATCGGCAATCCTCAACTGGAATTGGGCAAGTTCCCCAACGCCGTGCATCATGTGAAGATATTCCACAACGGCAATGGAAATGCACGCGTGTTCTATAAGAATGTAGGCGGGGTTCAATTCGTCCAGAACCTGAAACACTAGTTGATCAATGCTCAGATCGCATAACAAAACCATTCTTGAAGCACTTGGACGAAATCCGATTCACCCTTTTCCCGCGCGCATGGCTCCTGGAATCGCGTTAGATGCTCTTGGGGCAAGTAGAATTCCGCTCCGTGTATTGGATCCTATGGCTGGCTCGGGAACCGTACTTGCGGTAGCCCGTGCTAATGGCCATCGAGCGTTCGGTTACGATCTTGACCCATTGGCGGTATTGCTCGCAAGTGTCTGGACCCGGTCGATAGACGCCGATTCAGTTCGCAGAGAATCTGAGATCGTCCTAACTCAAGCGAAAAAAACATTTGCGTCACTAACCTTTGCTCGCGCCTATCCAGCAGGCTGTGATGAAGAAACCCGCGAGTTTATTCGGTACTGGTTTGACGACTATGCCAGGAAACAATTGACTTCTCTTTCAATAGCGATTGAGGGCGTGCGTGACCGCGCCATTCGTGACGCACTTTGGTGCGGCTTTTCTCGTTTGATAATTACCAAACAAGCGGGTGCATCCTTAGCGATGGATCTGTCTCATAGTCGTCCGCACAGAGCGTTTAGCCGAGCACCGATTAAGCCTTTTCGTCGCTTTATTTCAGCGGTAGAGACTGTTGTTGCAAATTGTCCGCAAGTTGGCTCCAAGAAGCTCGGGCCAATAGCGTCAATGAAGCAGGGAGATGCGCGCAAGCTTGGGATTGAGGCGAACTCCATTGATCTCGTATTAACGTCACCGCCGTATCTTAACGCCATAGACTACATGAGGTGTAGCAAGTTTTCATTGGTGTGGATGGGACATGACATTGAATCTCTCCGTCAGATTCGTGGGGAAAGCGTAGGTGCGGAATCGTCATCGGCTGACGCCAAGGGTGTGGCGTGGATTGAGGGTATAATTTCTCGGCTTCGAATGAAGCCTGAACTCGGAAGTCGTGATTACGCCATTCTCTGTCGTTACGTTATGGACCTTGGGCGAGCAATAGCAGAGGTGTTCCGAGTGTTGAATAGGAACGGACGTGCGGTTTACGTAATAGGAGACTCGACTGTAAGGAATACGTTTGTTCCTAACTCGAAGATTGTGCAGATGGTTGGAGAGGCGCAGGGCTTGTCACTGCACTCGCGGCATTCGAGAGAGTTACCTGCTAATCGGAGATACTTGCCCCCGCCTAAGGCAAAAAAATCGCTCGCTGCAATGGATGCGAGAATGCGGCGAGAAGTTGTGCTTGTTTTCAACAAGTCGGTTGCGTAGGCATGATGGACGTTCTGTAGTTTCATCGGGCGGGTTCTTTTGCTCTCATCTTCCAGTTTAGAAGTGGGCACACGGTCCGGCCACTTGTCCAACTTCCCGAATGACCGGCAAAGGTCATAGTTCCATCTCGCCAACGCACTCTCGGGTGGATGGCATGCTTTCGCGCAGACGTAAGCATGCCGACGCTCCGCGACGCCACGCCACCCAGCGACCTGTTGGAGGCGTAACCCCTCTCCGTCAATCTGCGAACTACCAACTAGAAAACGGCCACCCAGATCGCTAGCATGAACATCAGTCCACGTCTCCTTCCCAGCACCTCCCGCAAACGCCGCGGCGGAGGCCATCATGCTGCGCACGCGTCACCATCAACCGCTGGTTAACGAGTGTCGCCTGTGGAAGGCGTCGCCGACGCCGATGTCGGTCACCACCATCCATGGCGGGGAGACAACGCCGCTGCGGGGTCAGCGCCCCCCTCACCCCAAAAGGTTCGACGCGACTCTCCCCGCGCCACGCTGGCGTTCTGTCGCCCCCTTCTGTCGCCCCCACCGTCGTCGCTGTCGCGGCCTGTCGCCGCTCAAGTCCCCGCCACGCCGCCACTTACGACTTCTGTCGCCAAAAACGCGCAAGGCGACAGAACGCCCCCGCGACACAATGCAATCCCCTGGCAGCCCCTGGCTCCGCCAGGGGGTCGGCGTCCATTTCAGTGCGTGTCGCCCAAGGTCGTGCTACCCCCGGGCGGAGCCCGGGGCTGTCAGGAAAAATCGCATGAACCGATTCGTCGCTCAAATCGCCGTCAGGCGATCGTCGACGTGGCCGGTCGCG
>JBGSJT010000693.1:0-6400 GCA_041741715.1 Pirellulaceae bacterium
TTCTTGCATCGACAATTTGCAAACCCCGCGACCCACTCGCTGGCGCGTCGAGCTGATACACCCAGCGTCGCTTCGCGACTAGTTAATCGCGTTGGGATCTTCGTCGTTCGAAGCTACCAATGTTTCGGTCGGTTCCTCTGCCAGTGTCTCTTCGATAGCCCGGTTGAGTTTGGCATCATCAATCAAGCCACTTGGGTTCAGCACCACTAAATCTCCTACGTCGACGCCGTCGGTAACGATGACGTATTGATCGTTGCTCAGTCCCAATGCGACTTGGCGACGTTCGACTTGGTCCTGTCGCTTGACATACAGCCAATTCTGGCCAGCTCGCTGTACGATGGCTTGAATGGGAATGGCCTTGACTCCCGGCAGGTAGTCGATTTTGACTTCACTTACCGCAGTCATGCCGGGTTTTAGCTGATACACATCTTCGTCGATGGTGATCACGGTTTTGTACTTCTGTGCGTCGGAGTAGTAGCTCCGCTCGGGGAGCACGGCGACGCTCTTGACGGTACCGGTATACGCTCGATCGGCGAAGGCATCGACAGTCACGTCAACTTTCAGCCCCGGCTGGATGCGGTCGAGTGCCGATTCATGCACGCTGGTTTCGACTTGCATCTTCCTTAGGTTGGGGATCGAAAAGATGTGCTGCCGCAATCGTACTGGAGTGCCTTCGGTGATTTCGGCGTCGCGCGATGATGCGGGTGGCGCATAGGCCACCATCCCATCCTGGGGCGCATAGACTTTGCAATTTACCAACTGCCTCTCAAACCGCTTGAGTCGCTCCTCTTCCTTGGCAAGTTGTTCCGTACGAGAGGCTTGGATGCCTTGCATCTGAGCCAGTTTGGCGTCGTTGGTTAGGGCGACTTGTTTTAGGTTCTGGACCGTGGTACTGACTCGGCCTTCGAGCGTCAGTTCTTGCATCTGACGTTCGAAGTGATTCAGCTTCTGGAACGAAGCCATCTGTGTATTCAGTTTATTGAGTTTGGCGGCGTAGTCCCCTTCAGCTTTCAACAGACTTAATACCGAGCGGTCGAGTTCGCTTTTGCCCGCATAGCCGAGTTTGAACAGGCTCTCGATCCCCGTATTGTCATTGCGGGCCAGTTTGAGGTTCATCTCTGCGGCTAGGATTTCATTGTTCAGATCCTCGATCTGTCGCTGGATCGCTTCCAATGCCAACTGGTGCGATCCGGACTTGGGATCTTTGAACATCTCCAGCTCGAGCTGCGCCAGCTTGACATCCAATTCGGCCTTTTCAAGCGAAGTTTGATTGTCGATCGACTGATTCTTGAAATTGGCTTGAGCCTGAATGAACGCGCTCTTGGCCTCTTCTGTATCGAGAATCTGTTCGTCGAGCTCGGTTTGAATGGCGCTGGAGTCTAGTTCGCAAATCAGGTCCCCCTGCGAGACTGACGTACCGTTGGGGATGATCCAGATGATGGTGGTTCCACTGACGCCATCGCTGCGATAGTCGTCCACTTCGCAGAAGACCTGCAGATTGGTTTGGCTTTCCAAGCTGCCGCGTTCGATAATCGTGATAGGCAAATCGCGCGGCGCAACTTCAAACGTGACCAAGCCGACAGTCGATGGTCCGGTACTCGTTCCGAACCAATTACTCTGCCATCCATAAGTGCCCGCCCCAACCACCATTAGTAACGCGAGCAGCCATCTTGCGCGTCCCTTGAAGATAGCCGTGCGGCGAGTAAGTGGACCGCGTTCTGAATGATGCATATCGCTCGATTCGACGATGGTACTCATGGCTAGTTTCGCTTGCGTGGGTAGTCGGCGTGGTCGGGGTGGGAGCGGATCGAGGGGCACAGATCACTTGCGTGACTGTTCGGCCTGAACAATCGTGTCAACTTGAGGTGGGAATTTAGCTTGGGCCGCAGACCTAATGGTAGTCTGTGGCGAGGCTGCTGGAGCCACGCGGCTCATAGGAAGGACCCATAGTATACCGCGATACTCGGCAACTTACCACCTGAGAATCCTCGGCAAATCGGGGGTGAACATCCTCTTTTACCAGATTTAAAGGGAGAGAAACGCACCTGCCACGTTCGGTTTGGGCTAAAAATGGGGGTTCTAACGCTCTTTCCAGCTTGCATTCCCGTACGTCAGGTTTTCTTACCTGGCATCCCCCTTCGTTAGGCTTTCCGGCCTGACACCTCTGATTACTTCTCATTCCTCAGGCACTATGCCTCTCCCGATAGAAAACCATCACTACTTCCCTCGTTGTTTTCCTCTCGCCTCTCCTCCTCCATCAACGCCCCCTCATCGAGCCTTTCCGTTTTCTCCCTCCTTGCCGTCATCCGGCATAGCAGCCAGACCAGGGGGGCGAGCAGCAACGCCCCCAATACATGCCTCATCACTTCCGGCAGCCCCTCAGGCAATATTTGCAGACGCAGCAACCACGACCAATTGGCTCGAAACACCAACAGCCCCAGCCAGACCCATACCGCTAAATCTCCCGGTGCAATCTTGCCTAGCCGAGGGGTTGTTCTGGTCCGACGACCGAAGATCATATGGACAATGCACACACCGACCATCGCGGACAGCACTACGCACCACGCCAGTGACACACAACTCTGCCACCCGACCACCGTACCTGCTATCGCCATGGCTCCCACAAACTGCCGCGCTCCAGTGCTTTTGGCATCAGCACTCATAAGGCTGCGATCGAAGCCGGGATAGTTCAATGGTGCCAACAGCCGGGCGATCGCCATTCCTGTCACCGCGCCACACATGAGCGTCACGATCGCATCCATCCGCGCTTCCACTGGACCGAGTTCCTGAGAAACTCGCCAGGGGACCACCAGCATCGAAGGCATGAAGGCTGCAGCGCATACAAGTGGCAACATGCCCCATAGAAAAAGTTTGAGCGGAACGCGGCGACGCTTAATGGCTATCAAGGCTGCCGCCACCAAACTACTCAGCAGAAAAAGATAAGTGAACAACCGCAACATCAACTCGGGCGTCACTGACACCCGCAACATGCCGACCTGGCCAGCAGAAGAGTTCCCCGCACGCGGCAGATTCGCTCCACCGCTGGCAAACTCAGTCAAGTAGACGATCAGAAAGACGATGGCCAGCGACAGTTCAACCAGTGGATATTGCACCGAGATTGGCAGACGACAGGTGCGACAGCGACCGCGCAGTTTTATCCAGGCTAGAAAGGGAACATTGTCTGCCCCGTCGATGGGAGTCGCACAATAGGGACAGGCCGAGTGACCGCCGATGTTTCGACCGAGCGGTAGTCGATAGGCGACCACATTCAAGAAGCTGCCGATACATGCCCCGACAACAAAGAAAAACACCGCCACAGTGGCATCGAACAGACTGGCAACCAACGACAATTGCCAATCGATGCCATACGAACGTCGCCCCAGCGTTAACGCGTGCGTGACGGTTTGCAGACCGACGTAGGTTAGTAGTGCCAGCCAGATGCCTAGCCACGCAAATCGATAAGGCCAATTGGGACGTCGTCGACGTGTGCGGGGCATGCCTATTCGTCCGTCACACAACCTTCCGAAGCTGACTTAACGTTCTTGATGTACTTGTACAGCGTACCCCGCGTAGCTTTGAGTGGTGGTGCCTTCCATGTCGCGCGACGCTTAGATAACTCAGCTTCGCTAACATCGAAGTCGAGTTGATTGGTTTCGGCATCGATAGTGACAATGTCCCCATTTTGCACAAGCGCTATTGGCCCGCCGATCTGAGCTTCGGGAGTAATGTGTCCCACAAGAAAGCCGTGGGAACCACCAGAAAAGCGACCGTCAGTTAACAAAGCCACATCACCCCCGAGTCCAGCTCCCATGATGGCTGACGTGGGGGTCAACATCTCTGGCATACCTGGTCCACCCTGCGGGCCTTCATAGCGAATGATGATCACATCGCCCTTGGCGATTTGCTTGTCCTCCAGTGCCTTGAGCATCAATTCTTCGCTATCGAACACTTTGGCCGGTCCTGAAAACTTCAAGCCTTCCTTACCAGTGATCTTGGCCACGGCACCATCGGGTGAAAGATTGCCGCGTAGAATACGAATATGGCCCGTCGCCTTGATCGGCTTTTCAACAGGCTGGATCACCGTCTGTCCCGCTTTCAATCCAGGGACCGATTCTAAATTCTCACCTAGTGTTTTCCCGGTGACCGTCAGACAGTCGCCGTTGAGATAGCCTTTTTCCAAGAGGTATTTCATGGCGGCTGGAGTACCGCCGATCGAGTGCAAATCCTCTTGTACAAATTTGCCGCTCGGTTTGAGATCGGCGATGTAGGGGACGCGATCGCTGACCGCTTGGAAGTCATCGATGGTCAATGGCACGTCGACGCTGCGGGCCATGGCGATCAAGTGCAATACGGCGTTGGTCGAACCACCCAGGGCAATCACCATCACCATCGCGTTTTCAAAAGCCTCCCGAGTCATGATGTCACGCGGCTTGATGTCGTGTTCGAGCAGATGCAATATGGCTTGTCCCGCACGATGGCATTCGTCGATCTTGGCGGGATCCTCTGCCGGAATGGAGCCGCTGTAGGGGAGACTCATGCCGAGCGCTTCAATGGACGAGCCCATGGTGTTGGCCGTATACATTCCGCCACAAGCACCCGCGCCTGGACAGGCATGCCGCACAATCTCCTCGCGTTCTTCGTCGCTAATTTGGCCCGATAGATACTGTCCATAACATTGAAAAGCGGAAACGATGTCGAGCGATTGGCCGTTCCACTTGCCAGGACGAATCGTGCCACCGTAGACCATCAGGGCAGGGCGGTTGAGACGCCCCATGGCCATCAAACAGCCGGGCATGTTCTTGTCGCAACCCGGGAGGGTCACCAACGCGTCATACCATTGGCCACCCATGATCGTTTCGATCGAATCGGCGATCAGGTCGCGCGACTGAAGCGAGTAGCTCATGCCGTCGGTCCCCATCGAGATCCCGTCACTGACTCCCACGGTATTGAATCGCATCCCCACCAAGCCAGCTTGGGTGACACCTTCCTTGACCGCTTCAGACAATTTGTTGAGGTGCATATTGCATGGATTCCCCTCGTACCACATGCTGCCGATTCCCACTTGGGCCTTGTGCATATCTTCCGGCTTGAGCCCAGTGGCGTAGAGCATCGCCTGCGATGCCCCTTGGCTCTTGGGCTGAGTAATGCGATTGCTGTATTTATTGAGTTGAGTCATAGGTGGTTCGGAGCGGTTAAGGGTGTTAGTGTACGTCAGGCTTTTTTGCCTGACTAAATTTCACGTACGTCAGGCTGTCCTGCCTGACTGGAGTCTGGTTCGTGTCAGGCAAGAAAGCCTGACGTACGAGGGAAAGCCTGACGTACGAGTTTCACCACAAGTCTACTTGTCTGCTGCCCGACTGTGTAGGATGCTTGGGGAACTTAAATCGAACTCTCCCTCTCTCTTTCCTGGAGCTCCACCAGCCATGAAAACCGCAATCCATCTTCTCCGCCCCTGGATGCTTACCCTTTTCGCATTGCCGCTACCGCTAGCTGTCGCTCAGGAACAAACTCTTGAATCGGGCTTTGTCAGACTCTTTGATGGCAAGACACTGGAGGGATGGGAAGGAAATCTCGACTACTTTCGCGTCGAGCAAGGGGCGATTGTGGCCGGGATGCTCGACAAAAAAATACCCAACAACGAATTCTTATGCACCAAAAAGAAATATGGCGATTTCGAACTGCGATTAGAGGTCAAATTGCAGGGCGAAGGAAATAACGCCGGAGTGCAATTCCGCTCGACCCGCGTCCCCGATGACCACGAAGTAAGCGGTTATCAGTGCGACGTGGGGGCGGCTTGGAATCGTCCTGTGTGGGGTGGCCTGTACGATGAATCGCGACGCAAGAAAATGCTCGCCGAAGGGCCCGCCGATCTGCTACCTAAATGGGTCAAGGAAGGGGATTGGAATGAGCTCTCGATTCGCGCCGTGGGAAACAAGATCAATCTAGCGCTCAACGGGCATCCGACCATTGAGTACATTGAGCAGGAGGCTGAGATCGCTCGCGACGGTATTATCGGTCTGCAGATCCACTCAGGCCCACCCACCGAGGCTTGGTATCGCAACATCCGCATCAAGCTGCTCGAGCCCGCGCCCAAACAAACCCCCTAACAGCACTCCCACCCACTTCTCCACCACTCCACTACTTCCTACCCACCCCCCCTATGCCAAATCGCTTCGTCTATTTCGACCTGGGCAAAGTACTTGTTCACTTCGACCATCAAACCGCTGTCGAGCAACTATCGCGTTTGTCCGGTAGACCCGAAGTGCTCGTTCAACAAGTAGTCTTCGCTTCCGATTTGCAGAATCGCTACGAGAGTGGTTTAGTAGATGGCGAGCAGTTTGTGGCCGAGGTGAACACCGCGCTTGAAAGCGCACTCTCCGCGCACGAGATCATGAAAGCG
>JBGSJT010000694.1:0-3667 GCA_041741715.1 Pirellulaceae bacterium
ATGGAAGCGTTGCTGAACTTATGCACCAAGTCGCAATCCGCCAAGGGAAATCAAAACACACCGTAATCTTAGAGCCCTTCCGAAAACGTACGGAACCAAGCGTTGAACGGAAGTCGCCGAGCCAGTCCGATTTGCTAAACAATCAAACTCGGCGACTCCGTTAACGCCGTCGTTCGCACTACTCAATCAATCGATACGGGCACCACGGGTAGCGCCCTAGTTTTGTCCGCTCAATCTTTCCAGTGCTGGAAAGTCGCATGATGGCGTTTGCCTTGGCCTGATTTTCAGTGGCCCAGAAAACAGAAAACCCGCCATGTGATTTAACCTGCCCTATCACCTCAGCTTCGCGGCCCTTCCTGGTCCGTAAAGAGTGCGAACAATGCGATTCAACGGAGTTCTCGGTCATATCGCCTTTCATTTCTATCTCTCTTTCTCGAACCCGCTGATCGCCAGCGTTATGGGACTGAGCGAAACTTTTGTAAGCTTGCAAGACACCTTCAGTGGATGATGAAGAATACACGCTTGAAGACATTGCAGAGACAGAGTCTTTGACAAAATACGTGTGTTTGAGGCCGCAGTTGCACACAGCAACTGGATCGCTAGAAGAGGTTTATAGCTTCATCGATGCATTGACTTTTGTGAAGCACGACCCCGAAACCATTGTCGCGAAAGCCGCTGTTGCATGGTTGACGAGACATGCCGAACTGAAGGAAGCCAAATTGAATTTTGACACGCTGCGGAAAACGTACGGCTCAGACGCTGAGGCACTTCGTGTCTTGCTGCAAGAACTAAATGAATGTGTCCCATAACAAAGGGTTGCAGACGAAGCCCTCGATCAGCCGTTTTTGACTTGCGTTGAGTCAATCGCTCGGGCTCGCTGAACCCTACCGTTCGCCGGACAACACGACTCATCGGACAAACAGGAGGATCGATGCCGCATCCGTTCGTTCTCGTTCTGCATTTCCCACCCGAATCGCCACTGACTAGCGCGGATATTGAGGACGACATCGCTGAAGCTATTGGAAATCCGCGCGACGATGAGAATGCCGAGCACATCGTGGACGGAAATGAGATTGGCGATGCAATTGACATCTTCGTGATGACTCGAAATCCAGTTGCCGCTTTGGAGCTTTGCAAGCCTCTGCTGCAACAGGCAGGGCTGCTTGATACAATGATCGCCGCAACGCGACATGTTGACAATGAAGGATTTGAGGTTTTGCACCCTACTGCGTACAAAGGTGACTTCCACCTCTAAACCGAAAATCCGACGAACCAGGCCATCCACCGAAGTGGCGGTGGCGAGCGTTTGCTGAAATCAAAGTCTGCTCCCGCCACCCGGTGATGGCGGCCGTTCGTCGTCCTGCTCGCAACTTGGAGGTCCAAGATGAGATTTGCTGCTTCTATTTTCCTCTTAATGGCGATACTTGCTACGTGCACTACTGCTGGCGAGTCTGATCCGGTCTCGGACATCGATGGAACTTGGGTTATTGATTCATTTCTTTTCAACGGTGAGCCCGTGCCAAAGGAAATCCTGGATAATCTTAAAAAGAGGCCATATGTGATCAAGGATGGAGAGTACATCATTGGTGATGGTGGGACAGTTGTTCATCTAGACACGCTACCGCTTATTAGACAGGGTCTGACTCGTGTACCTTCTGCTATCGGGTCGAACGGAATTACAATTACGTTCGATCGAACGAAAACGCCAGGCGTAGTGACCGCGACGAATCCGGCGATGGACGGCTGGCACGGGATCTTCAAGATCGACAACGGGAAACTGCTTGTATGCCGGTGCTCAGCCGATCTTCCAATTCCCACGGACTTCAAATCATCCATTCAAAATGGCTGGCAATTGCGGACGTACATCCGAGAACGCAAGGCCGACACTAAGAAACCCGACTAACAATGAATCAGCGAAGCGACAGACCGGCTGTTGCCCAGACTTTACGACGAACCATGTGTTGGACCGAAGTTGCGGAACCCAACCAGATTACTAAAAAGTCAACCGCCGCAACTCGGTCAACACCGGCGTTCGTCGCTATACGAAAACCATCACTCCGAACAGGCAATCTCATGGCTCGGCAGAAACGGATATTGCTTGCCGGAATGAGCGAAGCCGATGCTGACACGATTCGCAAACACCTTTCCGATTGCGAACACCAAGTTCGATCGATCGGTGTTGACGTCGATGTTCTCGATCAACTACGGGTCTTTCAGCCACAACTCGTTTTGCTCGACACCACTTCGGAAACATTCGATGCTTTTGACATGTGCAAACGCATCAAACAGGACTCTCTGGCCATGGTTCTGATAGTCACATCACTGCATGCCGTCGATGATGTAGATCTCTCAATTAAATCAGGCACAGACGATTTCCTCAGCAAGCCGGTGAACCGAGTGGAACTCCAAAAGCGCGTTGCAAACCTCCTGAAGCTCCAGGATTGTGTATAGTGGCCGGTATTTGCCTGTCGCACCAAGACACGACGAACAATGGGTTGCAACGGAGCGGGCGAAAACGCGTTTTAGCAATGGTTGCTCACTCGCGCCCGCCCGCTGAACCCTGCCGTTATCCGACGAAGCATCCTTCCAACACGAGAACCAAATGAGATTACTAACCGCGATGGCGTTCGCCGCTTTGGCTTGCACAGGCTCGTTTGGCCAGGAGAACCCGTTAGATGAGTTAACGGTGACATCGACGCGTCTCAAGTGCTTGTCTGGATTTGCTGAAGTTACCTATGGGTACATACGGGGAGCGCCCAACGTTGCTGAGACAACACTTGAGTTCGTCGTTATCCAGACGGATGAACACAACTCGCGTTTTCGGAGAATCTTTCACTTGAACAACAAGGTAGACGACGTTACGCCGCCTGCCTACCTTGCCTGGCCAGAGGATACCGTCGATCTGCCTAACAAAGATCAAGTACATGTGTTCTCCGAGGGGCGATATGATAAAGCCGACTCCGATGTCACGCTCGCTGAAATCCGCGACTGGATTGACCAACCGCAATTGCAGTGCACTATTGAGTCACTCTTGGACTACCGAACCAAATCTCGGACAACTGAAAAAGAAGTTCGCGGCAGGCAGATCGAATGGTCTCATAAAGCCCCTATCAAGATTGATTGGTCCTCCAATGGTCGAGCGAGCGTCCTGAGTGACGATTCCATCGAGCTTCAAGGCTCAAGAGGTTGGCAAGAATTCACACTCTACTTTCGACCTGGAGATCTCGTGCACATCGATCGTGTTCTGATCGATGTGTTGCCATTCGCGGGTTTGCCCACCGGCGTTACGCAGAAGATGATGCTATTCGAGGTTAAGCCCCATCTGAAGTCTATCGAGAGAGGGGGCGTCGGACTTAAGTTCCGAAGTTGCCAGTTGATAGGAAACGAAGCAGACGAGAGTGTAGCGAACTGCATCGACTTCTTGTCCGATACTGGCTGGGCAGTGGCGGACTTAGACGGAAAAAATGCTCACCAGTTGGTTTTCGAACTTTCCGAACCAGTATCGATGCAGAGTGACGACATGTTTGCAGTAACGATTGACTCCGACTTAAATCCGCTGTCGCTAATTCGAGTTTCATTTTCTGGCCGGAAACCAAACGGCGGATAACAAAGCGTTGCACCAGCGTTGCGGCCGGCGGGTTTTCTGTTTTTCGAGCATCCGCCGGCC
>JBGSJT010000695.1:0-5481 GCA_041741715.1 Pirellulaceae bacterium
CAACAATCGCACGACGGCCCAGCCTGGATTTACTTTCACGTACGACGATCAAGGCAACCGCACCTCGCGCACCGAAACAGCGACCGGCAAGGTTACGGAGTACTCCTGGGACCATCGCAACCGGCTGACGACGGTCAAGGAGCGTAACTCCGCTGGCGGCGTGGTCGTAAAACAGGTGGACTACGCCTACGATGCTTTCAATCGTTTGGTCAGACGAACCTTCGATGCGGACGGAGCGGGAGCCGGCGCTGCCACCCATCAGTTCTGGGCCTATGACGAAGGGATCAATGCGGTCCTGCAGTTCGACGGCCCAGCGGCCAGCAATTTGACGCACCGCTATTTATGGTCTGATCGCGTTGACGGGTAGTGAAGCGCCAGAGGAGGACACACCTTCTCTGGCTGGCGCCGCAGTGCCTCGTATCCTAAACTGACGTTCGAGAGCCCTAGCCGATCGCGGGAACGAATTAATAGGGTAGGTACTCGAATTGACGGCACTATGAGACAGCGATAACAAGTGGACTTTCATCGGATTTTTGAACAAACCGGCGAGCCAATCAGTACAATGCCAAAACCGCGATAGAAAGACGGATGTTAATGAAGAAACAGTTGCAGCTTTTCTTAGCACTCGCTGACGAGATTCAGCTTTCAGCGTGTTTGAAGGCGGAGATCCCAGGCATTGTTTTCCTCAACGACAATGTTTGGACGGCTTCACCAGACTGCCGCGACGGCATCGAAGAATGTGACACCGGCCGAGTGTATCTTTACGCCTTCCCTCTCGAAACACTTCCTTTAGCTGGTCGAAAGAACGGAGACCTAGAAGGTCCTATCGCGGGATGTGTTGTTCAGATCCTGCGGACGACCGAGAAGGACCGCATCTTGCTCTCTGGCCGAATTGCCGCCGGGATCGACGATCACGACGATCAGATGCGTCGCATAGTTGACAATGTGTGGACCTGTCTCCGTCACGTTGGCAAAGCGGGAGTTGTTCGTCCCGACGGTAGAATTGATCGGAACTACCTTGTCGGTCACCATGCACTGCGACTTCTGAAGGAAAAAAGCCTTAGAATAGCCGATCGAGCAATCGGTATGTACTATGAACCCACGGCGTAAAGGCCCCAGACAGCTGGTGTCGCCGGTCGAATTGTGGTCGCATGCTTTATCGAATCGTGACATCAGGCACTAGATGGGGATTCTCGTTACCTGCCGACCGGTTGGTAACACTTCCGACCAGATGCGACGGGTGCGATGTCACTCCCTATCGCTCCTGAGACGGGAACACCCTGAAGCCTCGGACTCCAAGCTCCGCGTAGACCTTCTGCGTTTCGATGTTCGACTCGACCGCGAGGTATTGGCTTGGATCGCTGCCGTACTTCGGAAAGATGAGGTTCTCGCATGCGTGCCGCTTCCTGACCGGAGGCTCGACGAACATCGTCGAGAAGAACACGTCGTCCGTCTGCCAGCCGTCACCCTGATCGGCGATCCGGGCTAGCGTCTGCTCTCGCTCCGCGTCCGGTCGGATAGTAAAGAGCAGGATGCCCTGGGATTGAGTCGCTCTGAGCCAGGTCCAGGAGCCACATGCGATAACGCTCGTGGCTGTACCGAAAGGTGGATTCCTTGTATCGTTCATCGGGCAAAACGTCGACGAGCTTAGCGAAGAAGCGATTGAGAACGCAATTCGTTACGTGCAGGACAATCCGGTTCGTGAAGGGTTTAAGCCGCAGCAATGGTCTTTGGTCACTCCATTTGCTGGAATACCCAGCGGTGGGTGGACACGGGCTGCGTCGGCTTTGCATTGGACGATGGCTCAATCACGAGCTTGCACGATCCGGTTAGCAAGTATGTGCCGCTGCTCAAGGAAAGCGGCTTTGCCGATGTGTCAATTCAGGACGTGCTGGAGATGTCCTCGGGCATCGATTTCAGCGAGGACTATGCCGACTCGGAGTCCGGCATTAACCAACTGGGAGAGGAAATCTTCTTCGGTCATTCGACCAACAAGTGGATCGCCAAGCTGCAGAAAAAACCGGGCCTGCCGGGCAAGCAATTCGATTATATCAGTGTCAACACTCAGGTGCTGGGGATGGTCCTGGAAGCGGCCACCCAGCAGAAGTTGGCCAACTACATGGAGGCAAAGCTCTGGTCGCGGCTGGGGGCAGAGGCCGATGCACTCTGGCTGACCGACGCTCACGGCACGGAGTTGGGTTTTGGTGGATTATGCATGCGAACCCGCGACTACGCGCGATTTGGCCAGCTCTACCTGGATCAAGGACACAACTTAAAAGGCGAACAACTGCTATCACCTCAGTGGATCCACGAATCGGTGACGCCGCGCGCCGACTACTTACGGCCGGGCCGCAGTTTTTTTCAAGGCAACCCCAGTATTCCGGAAATGGGCTATGCCTACCAATTCTGGATTCCCCATGGAGAAGAAAGTGAATTTATGGCCATTGGTGTTTATGGGCAATTCATCTACGTCAATCCAGTACGGCGTGTGGTGATCGCCAAAAACTCAGCCTACATCCACTACAACGTCGACGGAGAGCTGATGGAATACGAAGCCATCGAGGCTTTCCGCGCCATTGCACGGCAAGTAGGGAATGCACCGTTTCTATAGCCCCGCTCCTTGGTTGCCGAGAATGTCGTCGTTCGCTCCGCGAACGAAACGAAACTCGCAAGATGTTGGCCGTTTCGTTCGCGGAGCGAACGACGACAGAGTCAAACAAAGGTGGCAGCGGGCCGCGATCATCAAAAAAAGTATAATTCGCAGCGACCCCTCAAAAAAACGGTCTCCAGATGCCTCATTCATTGTAGTTCTGGCTTTGTCCATTCGCAGTTGGTCCCGCCTATGTCGATTGATGAGGAGTCTGATAAAAACTTTCGAATCGCCCTGGCGAGGGGTGATGAATCGGCATGGCATCACTTCCACTGTCAATATACGCAGCGTTTGATTCGTTATGCGCTCGTTGCCGTCAAGGACCTCAACGTTGCAACCGACGTGGTCCAATCAGTGACCTTAAACCTTGTTCGCAATCGGGAACGCTTGCCGCAAGTTGACGATTGGGAAGCTTATCTTTTTTCAGCTCTTCGTCGGGAGCTATGGCGTTATCAGAAACAGACGATACGCCGCAGTGCGCTCAGCGCAGACTATGAACGTGACTGGATAAGGGCGAGCAGTAACGGTGCGGGTGGTTGCGACCCGCAATTAAGCTCCCGCACCGAGACCCAGGAAAGTGTTGCCTTGGCATTAGCCAGGCTGAGCGATGAACAGCGGGAGCCGATCGAATTGCGGTTTTTTGGTGAACTCACCTTTCAGCAGATTGCCACGTTGCTCGAATTGCCTATCGGTACGGTCGTTTCGCGGTATCGCAGCGGGTTAGCCGTTTTACGCAAACACTTGGGAGAGGAAATGTGACGCATTCAAATGAACAGCATAATCAACCTGAGAGAGACGATGGGTATCAGCCCGACGATCTTGTGAAGCGATTGCGGGACCGTCTGCTCGAGATCGCGCCATCTGCTGCAGTCGATGCGGCAGGAGATCGAGTCTGGGACGCGATCCGCAATGAGCTGATGGCGAAGTCGGTGCACACGGAAGCTGATGCGGTTTCATCCGCTGGTCTGACAACGGCGCGTCCGTTGCGTTCCCAATCGGTCTTTCAGTATCGAAATCTACTCGCGATAGCGAGTTCTGTATTGGTAGTGGCCACGTCGGCGATGTTCTATGTAGCTTTCAAGCAGCGTCAAAATGGAATTGTTGTCTCGACGGTAAAGCGTTCAGAGCAACCGCTTCGAGCGAGTGAACTAGCAAGACCTAATCGAGATTGGCTGCCCGAGGAACGCGAGATTTGGCGCAGTTTATCGGAACAGCTAGCGCAGCGCGACGGAGATGAGTTTGTGTTTAAGTCGGAGGTTTGGGATTCGCTGAACAGTCGATAGAAGTTCTGGGGGAGGGAGGCGGAGCCTCTAAGACAGTGCGTTCCCAGGCAGAGCCTGGGGAACGAGGGGTTTTTGGCAGTTGGCAGTTGGCAGTTGCGAAACTGTGCGTCTAAGAAGCTAAGCGTTTTGATATCGAGCTTTTGTTAAGGGGATGCGATGGGTAACTGGAGTGTGCGATTGAAGAACTGGATGAAGCGCGTGCTGTTGATTTGCATCGTGGCACTTGCCATCGGGGTGACATGGATGGTGTGGGCGAACTACCGCGCAGGTGAAAGGGTCCGCACCCAGCGCGAAGAGATTGCACAGGCAGGGCACCCACTTCATCTTGCGGAACTCGACACGGTAAAAGTCTCTGATGATCAGAATGCAGCCATCGAATTGCAGCGCTGGAAGGATGAATTGCCAGTTGCCGTGCTCGCTCTCATGGGCACGACGGATGAAACCTCTCCGCTGTTCGAATACGATCCGTTAACTGCAGCGGAGATTCAGAAGTACTCGGCTATCGTGGCTTCACACCAAGCGATGATCGACGAACTCATTCTGGCGGCTGGTAAACCCTATCTGCAGAGACCGCTGAACCTGCAGAACCTCGGCAATGTTCTCGACAAATCTTTGGAAAATGCCCAGTCGATTCGCTCGGTAGCCAGAGTACTAACTGCTGATGTGCACCTGAATATTGCCGTTGGGAAGCTTGATCGCGCGATGCAGGAGGCTAACGCGATTCTGAATTGGAGTCGATTGACATCGCAACAACCCACACTGGTCAATCACCTGGTGATGGTTGCGGTTCAGTCGATGGGCGTTCAAGCAGCCGCGAGAGTTCTGTATGCAGGCGATGTAAACGACGCAGTACTCGCTCAGTTGCGACACAATTTGGAAGCATACGATGTGAATGAAGTTTGGAAGAAGTGCCTTTATTCGGAGATACCATTCTTTGTCGATATATTTCATCCAACGCTACCGGCAGCCACGCGCCATTTCTGGTTTTCACTGAACGCCGAAGCCGACTATCTGTCTTCGATGCGAATGATTGCTGAGGCTGGCGTCGTTCGCGATGGAAGATGGTCCGATGCATTGCCTAACACAAAGGCAGGTTTCGGATCAAGTTGGATGTTCGCGTCACTGACGCCAGCATTGCGAGCCTCCCAAGACGCTACCGTGAGGAGCGAAGTGCTGCGCCGCTGTCTATTGGCTTTACTCAAGTGGCGAAGAGACGGCGGCAAGGGAACACAGATCAACGAGCTGCAGTTAACAACAGATCTGTTAAAAGATCCGTTTAGCAGCGAGAACCTAAAGCTCAAGGCAACTGAGTTCGGACCGATCATCTATTCTGTAGGCGCAAACAAGCTAGATGATGGTGGGGACATGCGACTAATCAAAGACCTGGGGCTCGCACCGGTTGAAGTACTCTTGGCAAGCGAGTCGGAGCTGGAGTAGGTTCTAGAGATAGTCGTCGTTCGCTCCGCGAACGACACGAGCGTGATGTTGGCAGCTACTGGACTTCTCGCGTTTCGTAATCGATCGCGATGGTGGTAGCGCCGCCGTCCA
>JBGSJT010000696.1:0-22803 GCA_041741715.1 Pirellulaceae bacterium
GGCGTTGGAAAGTCCATTCAAAAGGGACTAACTCACCTGCCGAAATGTGGACTTCTGTAGCGCGATTATCGGTGTAATATCTGTCTTCTCAGCACAGTTGCCTATGGGCATGCTCTCTTGGAAACAGTTTCGGTCGGTCGATGCAGTTTTTGGCACTCTGCAAACCGGCCACTTGCTTTCGATATAGTGATCGACGCGACACTACCTTCGCCCACTCGACTCCGCGGCGTGTACTGGCCCAGCGGAGTTTCGCGATGCCGGCTCCTCGCATCTGGACTACCTCTTCCCAATTGGAATACGCCATGAGTCCATTGATCCTGTCACAGAGTGTGATGGTGCTGCATGGAGCGTCAGTTCAGTTACGCAAAACTGCGCAACACAAACCTGCGGTTGAGAGGTAACGGCAGACGCTGATGCTGATGAGCACATTCTTCCAATGCGTCAAATGCCTCTGTTGGAATCGCCGAATCCTCGTTCATGACAATCCAGGCAACGTCTTCGGTGAACGGAGGCGAAGTTAACGAGCCTTCATAGCGGAACCATTTATCGGTACCTACATCCGGCAGGAATTCAGCTGGATTTAAATCGATAGTCGCAGTGCAATCCAATTCAGATCTGCTATCTTTCGACGCACGCAATGCTTTTGCCAACTCCATAATTGTTGGCTTCTCAGCACCGTCTTGCCGCGACACGAATATCCCAACAACAAGCTTGTTCCCGGTTGCAGAAGTGTCGCCGGGAATCGAGTGAAGTAAATGCACTTCAAACGGACGCGGGTTCTCGCTGTCAAGGAAATGCTCAGAGGGTGAATGGATATGTATTTTACGAATGTGCCAATCAACTCCGCCTACTACGAGCGTCCAGTCGTCCGGATTTTCAGATGGAGTTGGTAAAGCAAAAACGAAGTTGTCACCGGCAAACTCTCCGGGCAGTGGCCTTGAATACTTGAATTGCAAATATCCTGCGCCGAAGTCAACATAAAGAGTTTTCGAAGAATCAATACTGATCGGCGATTGTTGCGTTCCAATAATTGGCATATTAGCCCCCTGCTTTTATCACGGTAAAAACCCAAGTACGTCAGATCGAATATAGCGGTTCCTTCCCGAAAAAATACAAGGCGATGCTCCGCCGCGAGCTTTACCATCCCAATACGAATGACCAATCACAAGCCTGAACAGTTCAGCGAGGTTGCGTCCAACGTCGACTATCTGATGCTGCTAGTCATGCCATACGAAAAACGCAATAAACTTCGTTGGGTCGAATGTTACTCGCTTACTGACGTTGCGCAAGGTTAACGCCGTAAAGGATATGGATTCGCGTTCGTTGGACGCGCAGATCTGTCAAACCGGGGCGAGATAACTTTTGTGGCGGAGGCCAAGCGTCCGAAACACACAGTTCCAGTGAATCAGAATTATCGTGTTAGATAGCCAATTAGCTTTCCGGTGGACTGACTGAGGCGGCATGACTGGTATTCGAAGTTTTTTCCACCGATTACGCCAGATTTAGCACTTGCACCGAATGGGGCCTCTCACACATTTCGCATGGCAAAGCGATAGCCAACTTTATGACAACAAGCACCCAATTTGCGATGTCGGGAAGTTGGCCGTGAAGCGAGCTGACGCCGCCTTAGCCATCGCGATAATCGCCGTCAATTCCCGCGAGCCTTCTTGCAGTGAGTAACTCGTCACGGTTGGCGAGGATAACCGGTTGCCGCTCCGATTCCGGGTGTTCGGGTGTGCGGTGAAGATTGAATTGTCGTTCGAGGTAATATGCGAGGCAAAGTTTGACCTTAAGCTCGACAACGCCATCTATCATTCCGAAGTCGAGTTCAACGGCCTTGCGTTTTCCGCCTTTCAAGTCAGGGTTCGGCTTTAGTCGCAAGGTGATTTCGATTCCCCATGCCGTATCCGTAGCCGGGTCTATTCCTGACGGTCTTGCCCCTTCATTCACGAACAGGATGCGAGCAAACACGAAGTCTACAAAGGCGTTTCGGTTGTGACACCAAGCGCGGGTGTGCCACCTGAAGCCATCGAACCCGAGAGCGTGCGGTGATATCCACCGCGAACTAGGTTCTGGCCGTGACATTGATTGGTAGTGAATCTCGATCGCTGCCTTCGCCCGTATGGCATTGAGAATGCGACGGAGTATCGTGGGTTCGAGCCTTCGCCTGATGACCGGCGCAATCGCGCACGACGGCAGCGCATTCGTCCATGCGTCACTTTCTTCCAGTATCCCTGAGTCCATCAGTCGGAGCTGGGCCAAATACTGATGTGCCGAAGGGTTGAAGAACTGCGGCTCAAAATCGGGGCCAGCGACGTAGGTCTTCAATGTCTTGTCATAGACGGCGTTTTTTGGCGCGGCTTCTTGGTACAGGGCAAGGTCAGCTGAAGCCTGCGGCACGGAAACTCCAAAAAAGTCGATCAGGTCCGAGCGATTGATCCGTCCTTCCCAGTAAAGGCGAAAATCGATGAATTCCAGCCTTTTCTCGACATTCCATCGTGACTTTTTCTTTTGCTCGACCAATGACTTGTCTCCTAGTCGCAGGATGCGTATACTTTCTATACGTATCGAATTTCTATTCTCATCCAGTTTATATGCGCGTGGGCGCTATCGTCAAGGATGTCGTCTACCCGAAATACGTTTCATCGACGTTAGGTCAAAAATGCCCGAGCCAAGGATCGACTTCGCCATCATTACTGCTCTGCCCGTTGAGCGCAAGGCGGTCGTGCGCCGGTTGGATGGATGTAAAAAACAACAATTTGATGACGATCCGCTCACATTTTACACCGGAACTTTGAAAGTCCCCGGCGAGGCGCAAACTTATACCGTTGTAGTGACTCAGCTTCTCGAAATGGGAGTTAGCGACGCGGCTATTGCCACGACCAACGTCATCAACCGATGGCATCCTCGAAATGTGCTGATGGTCGGGATTGCTGGCGGCGTGAAGGGAAAAGCCGAACTGGGAGACGTATTGGTTTCGCAGTACGCATATTACTACGAACCCGGCAAGTCCACTGCCGAGGGGTTCGAAAGCCGCGGTCGCCAATTCAACTCAGACCTATTGCTGTTCGGACGAGCCCAGCATTATGAAGCTGCAGAGTGGATGGGGGAAATACACGCAGCTCGACCCGATGCATCGGGCGAAGAAGCGGAGCTTCCGTCCGTCCGCTTCGGCCCGATCGCTTGCGGTGAAAAGGTGATCGCCAACTTCGAGGTACTTGACGACATCAAGAAGCAATGCCCAAAGATGATCGGGGTTGCAATGGAAGGCGCCGGTGCCGCTAAGGGCGCGCTCAGCAGTGGCGACGCGCCTCGTTATTTGGAGATTCGAGGTGTGAGTGATTACGCTGGGCCGGACAAGAATGACGGTTGGCACGTATACGCTGCCAGTGCCGCAGCCGCCTTTACGATTGGTTTCCTGCGCTCGCGACCATTCCCGCCGGGACCGCCGCCGGAAGAGGAGGCTGCCGATACGAAACCTGTCGCAACTCTGGTGCTCACTGCCCAATCGCTCCGGCCGATTTCTGCTCAGGAGATCATGCCAGCGCTAGACGAATCCACCAAACAAGGCGAGCTGGAGTTCTTCCACCTCGATTTTCTCGACCTCGTCGAGAACAAGGTCTTCACCGATCCCGAAGCCGCGGCTCGCCGATTGGCCGATCCGCAGGGTGCATTGCTGGGAGCCGTCGCTCGCCGTGCTGATGCCCGTCTGGCATTTCACGGATTATGCGCCATTCCGCCGGTGGTACTCGCTGGCCACATCGTCACCGATCGACGCAGGGTCGCTTTGTTTGATTTCCAACCTGATGCCGGTAACTGGATTTGGCCTGGTACGCCGGAAGGATTTCCCGCCCTGACTCGAACCGGAATGCCGAAGCGAACGATTAGGGAAGCGGGCGAGGTCGTCATCCGAATGCCCATCAGCTACCCGATTCATGGCGCCGACTCGGATGCGGTGGGATTAAAGCCCCGACTCCAAATTCAATTGTCTCATCCTGCCGTTGAGCGTAGCGTCATCAAGAGTGAAGAGCAGGTTCGTGAATACGGCCGAGTATTCCGCGAGACGCTCGATCTGATTCGCAAGCAGATGCCCGCCTGCATTCGCATACACCTTTTTTACGCTGGCCCGATGGCGCTAGCATTCCATATCGGACAGCAGATTTCCGAAAACATTCACCCGCCCGTCGTCGTCTGGAATTTCAGTCGGAAATACGAGTGGGGGATCGACCTAGCAGCTGCCATGTCAGGCGAGCCCTGCGTAATCCGGCCAACCGAGAAACCTGATGGAGGAACTGAATGACAATCAAGGGCCGTTTCGAACTATTCACGACGAACATCAAGCCGACAGAGGAGCACTTCGCCGAGGCTAATCGCCAAACGAAGTACATGATCGAACAGCTTTACAACAGGGTTTCTGCTGACGGAACCTTCACGCTCGAAAAGGTGCTTCGCGCAGGATCGAACGCCAAACATACGTCCTTACGGCAAACGGCTGATAATCGTTTCGATGTCGACTTGGGTGCTTACTACTCCGGCAAGGGCGCGACCAAAGACAAACTTAGCACGCTGCTGGACTTCACTCATGCCAAGCTGATCGACATCTATCACCAAAAGGATAAAAAGGATTTTGAGATCCTCGAAAGCGCTGTCAGGGTGCGATTCGTGACTGGCATCAAGCTATGGGTCGATGTCGCGCCAATCATCAAAGACGACACGTTAAAAATCGACAACGCCGGATGGATTCCTCGCAAAGACAAATGGCGGCTTACGTCGGTGACGGCTCACAACGATTTCGTCTCGAAGCGAAATGTTCTGAGCAAAAAAGTCGCCGGGCCGGTCCATTTCAACCGCTTGGTGCGGATGATGAAATGGTGGAACAATCTTCAGGGCGATCTCGTTCAGCCCTCAATTTTTTGCGAGCTGATCGCCGCCAAGGCCTTCGTCGAGACCGGCGTTACGGGAGAATGGCAATCCAGCCTTCGCCAGATTTTCAATTTCTTGAGGAAGCATCAACTTTGCGAAGCAATCGTATTCGATGACTATTACGATTCGAAGAAGGTCGCGCTGCCTCTCGATCAGGTAATCGTGCTCGACTCGGTTAATTCTTCGAACAACGTCACGCGAGAATGGACTGCCGCAACTCGCGAAAGTTTCATTGACCGCGTGCAGGACGCATATGACGCCATGATGGATGCCCGCGTCGCTGAGAATGCCGGAGACGAAGATTCGGCCGTCGAACACTGGTGCCGTGTGTTCGGCGATTCGTTCCGAGAACTATCAGAAAAACAGGAGGACTGAGAGAATGACAGCGACACAGACACGAGAAGCGAGCCAGACCGGCACGCTCACGGGGATCGTCTACGTGGCAAGGAAGGTGGAAGCAGATTTGCTTGCCATCATCGACACTTACAGTTGTGCCACGGAGGCTTGGGCGACCAAGGTTATGCACGACGTTCGCATCTTCATGGATGAAGAAGTATGCGAAAAGGTCTATCTTACATGGACCCGCAGCGGCTCGAACGAAGTGCTGGATGCCTACTCATATCGCGTAATCATCGGGGGCCTTGGCCTTGCGGATGACCGTTCTGGAAACATCCGTTACCGGCGCGAGCTAATAGGCGCGGACTTCCACTTTCGGATCGAGTACAAGCAGCGATGGTGGGACATGGATGAGGAAGACAAGAACGATATTCGGCGGCGTCTGAAGTTCCCTTGGGCCGCCGGCGGCGTACTCGACTATAGCAAGGGGCAGTGGTCGAGCGACAAGAGCTATTTCAAAGACGGCTTTGGCGTCTCGCGCGACCGCTTCATCCGATAGGGAAAAGATGATTCACGTACAACTGGTCGGAGCCACCGGCGAGCCATTGAGGATGCTTGACGTTGGGGCTGACGAAATTATCACGACAGCAGAGCGGTATGCTCGCGACAATAACATGGCGAAGGGGCGATGCTTTCCATTGATCCTTCGTCAACAGATTGAAGCTGTGGGCTGCAGCATCAGTGACGCCCGGCTTTCAGAAGCTGTGGCGAAACTTGAAAGCATTCGTGCTGGAGAGCGCCCGAATTCAATTCAACTTCAAGTACGTCAAGAAGTATCCAGCAGAACCGGCAACGAACAAGTGCAAAAAATGAATACAAAGATGGCGCACGCAAGCCGGTTCTTCGAAGCTGAGCGAGTTTATCCAAATCCTGAGTCGCAAGCATGGTACGATCGGCTGGTTGGAATTGATGACCACAAAAAACGGCTGCTGCTTGAACTGGAACTGTTGCTGTATCCAGACCGTCTTGCTGAATGGAGTCGGCAACACCACGGCAAGAAAATCCGTGCCTGCCAGATTATGGCGAGCCGTGCGCCGCTGGTGCTTCTGGAGGGCGATGTTGGCTGCGGTAAGACAGTGCTGGCCGAGAATGTCGGTAATGCGCTCGCCGGTCTTGCTGGCGGACAGGTTCACTTGCTGAAGGTGAATACCCAAGTTCGAGGCACTGGGATGGTCGGGGAGATGACCGACCTGATCGTTCAAGCATTCACCCAAGCAGAGGCGCGTTCTGACGCGCTGCGGGGTCAGCCGTTGCTTCTCCTGATTGACGAGGCGGATGCTCTTGCTGCGAAGCGAGTCGATCAACATATGCACCATGAGGATAAAGCTGGCCTCAACACCTTGCTTCAGCGCATCGACGGCCTGAGACTTAGCGGTCGCCGTATCGCGGTGTTGTTCATCACAAATCGTCCCGATGCGCTTGACCCTGCGATTCGCCGTCGAGCAGCCCTTCGGCTGACGTTTAGGCGACCAGATGATGAGCAGCGGGCGGAATTGTTTCGTCAGTCTGTCCCAGAAATCGACCTAAATTCCAAGACGCTGCGCGAGCTTGTTTCCGCTACAGGGTCTGAAGCGAAGCAAAAATATAAGGCAACATTTACTTGGTCAGATATCACCGACCGCCTTGTGCCTGCTGCTATGCGTGACGCTTATGCAGACCGTCGCCCGCTCACCGCCGCGGACATCGCTCGGCATGCACGTGAAATGGAACCAACGCCGCTGATGCACGAGGAGTAACCGATGGCGACTAAACCCGAGGTGTTTATTTCCGTGGACGTTGAATCTTCTGGGCCAATCCCCGGTGATTACAGCATGTTATCGCTAGGGGCGTGCGTGGTCGGGAGCGACGACGAAGGCTTCTATGCCGAATTCAAGCCGCTGAACGACAATGCTGTCCCCGATGCGATGAAAGTGACGGGGTTCGAATTGGCGAAGCTGTCCGAGACGGGTGACCACCCCGAAGCCGCGATGAAGAAGCTGGCAGAATGGTTGAAAGAAGTCGCTGGTAATCGTAAACCCGTCTTTGTTGGGTTTAACGCGGGGTTCGATTGGTCATTCGTTAACTGGTACTTCATCCATTTTCTGAAGGACAATCCTTTTGGATTCGCGCCGCTCGACGTCAAGTCGTTTTACATGGGGCTGACCGGATGCAGTTGGGAGGACACAAAATCCAGCCGTGTTCGACCGGAGTTTCAACCCGCCAAAGCCGGTGACCACAACGCACTGAACGACGCTCGCGCGCAGGGCGAAATGTTTGAGAAGATGCGAGCGAGCAAGGGCGGGTGAAGCGATGGTCCCAGGTGGTTTCGATGCCATCACGCTGAACCATTGGCTTTGGTACAAGCACCAGTGTCATGAATGTTCCCCGGCCGATTTTCAACGGCTGTTCGAGGACATCATAAAGCGTGCGCGGCCCGAGTTCATCGCGATTCGGCCCTACGGCAATATCGGCGACAGAAAATGCGATGGACTCTTCTTCGTCGATGGCATCGTCTTCCAGGTATATTCGCCCGATGAATTGACCCAAGCCGATCTGATTACCAAGATCGAAGAAGACTTGGAAGGCGCGGCCGAACACTGGAAAGGCGCGCTCAAGGAGTGGGTATTCGTCTACAACGTAAGGCGCGGGCTGCCGCCTGATGTACCTGCGATTTTGAAGGAGCAAAAGAAGAAGTACAAAAAGATCACCCTCGACCACATGAGTAGCGACAAGTTGTGGGAAATGGCGAGGGGATTAACGCTGCAGCAGCGCGCGGAGGTATTGGGTGCTCCCGTTGGTTACGAGCATCTATTTTTGGCGCCGAACGCAGTGCCGCAGGATGCGGCCAGAGCCGTTGAGAACGGCCGATTCGTTCTGATTCACGACACGATGTCGCCAATCAGCCTAAAGTCAGTTGCTAACGCACTGGCACCAGCTCATTCGTTCGGATCGCCCTTATATGTAAGGCCGAATGTCGGGGATCTACCTTGGGCTACTGCCGCTAGCGAACAACGTGCGATGGTTGAGGAGGCCATCCGCCGTGGGCGCGACCTTATTCCTCGGTTTGCTGTTTTCAGCCTCTCGCAGATCCCGTTGGCAGTACATCTTGGTTTCACGCTCTCTGATCGCGTTCCCGTGGACTGCTACCAGTTCGAACGTGTTGCGAAAACTTGGGGCTGGCCCGATGGGGTTGATGTGGATGCCGCTGTTCAAGTCAAAGGTCTGCCCGCCAAATTGGACAAAAATGCGAAAGAAGTGGTCATCAGGGTGAACTTGAGTGCAACGATAATGCCCGATGACTCGCGCGCTGTCGTCTGGTCAGCAGTCGAAATTGATCTGGATGTGAAGTCACCTAGCGAGACGTGGCTAAAATCACCGACACAATTGGTCGAGCTAGGCGCAACCTTTCGGAACGTGTTGGACGTGATCCGCGAGCGGCTTCCGAATACTGAGCGCATCCATCTGTTTTACGCCGGCTCAACCGGCGGAGCTGTTGTGATCGGGCAGCAGATCAATCCCCGGATGAATCCGCCGGTTGAAACCTATGAGTATTCCCGGCAGTGGAATCCCAGATACCGCTACGCACTGACAATCGCGGAATGTCGGACGTGAATTCAGGAATTTCAATCTATGCGCGCGAATTAATCCAGAACGAGCTTCCCGTCCCTTGCCGTCCCTTGTCTCAGCAATCAGTCACTACTGGCAAAAGTTTTTGCGTCACTCGCGGAACGTTGATTGGAGGCTCCTCGACATTCGCCGCTTTTAAACCCCTTTCAAGAAAGCGACCGTGTCGGATTAAACACCTTCGGTCACATCGACGTACCCGTCAAAGCGAACCTCGCAATTTGGTTCGACATTCACCATCCACAACACCAATGTGGGATCGGCCTGTCATAAAACAGGAGGACTGACTAACCCTAAATTGCTTCGTTCTTAAGGATCAAAAGCAGTTCCAAGCTACTTTACGGCGCACCGGTCACCCCAAACCGGAGCACGTTGCCTTCGGAGCTAAGGCGCATCGGATGGACAGGGCGAAGCAGAAAGTCAGCTACTCCGGTAGTGTGGCTGTCATCCAGTTACCGCTCGTTTGACAAAGGCGGAGAAACCGTGGTATTGGGTCAGATATTATTAAGGCACATCATCACGGAGGTAACGATGACTGATACCAAGGCAACTAAAACACCAGCAAAACCTGAGACAACCATTCGCCGGGGCGCAGTGGCGGCGTCGATCTGGAAGCGACAAGCACCGAACGGCTTCGAGTACTTCGATTTCTCGCTAAGCCGAGCCTGGAAGGCGAAGAGCACAGGCAGAGATGGGTACTCGCTGAATTTCTTCTCGGATAATGAAGGAGCACTAGGGGAGGTGATTCACGAGGCATCCAGCTGGATTGCTGAAAAGCAGGCTGCGTTGCAAGCCAGCAAGCAAGAAGACTTTTAGGATGGTGCCACACTGCGACTTTCCCGCCGGTCCGACTGGGTCCGACTGGGAGAGTCGGGCTCGGAGATGGCGGCTACCAGGCAATTCGTAATCCTACCCGGCCGCGGAGAGGTCCGACCTTCCCGCAGGCGGGAAGGTAAGTTTGTAATGCGTATGGCTCGGGATTTATGAGTCGGCACCCCCTGTTCGCGGTCATTCTGCGGATGGTTTCGCTGTGTTCGAGCGGGTGTAGTGGTCGCGGAGTATGATGTTTCGGTATTGCTGGAATAGCTTCCCCTCGCGACCCTGGTAGCGATAATAGCCGTGCCGTTTGGTGGAGTCAGCGCACTCGACAGCGTTGACTTCAAACTCGGCCTGAGCGGTTGGTGACATACCGTCCCAAAACGTCTGAAATTGCTTCTGAAGTCGATCTTCGCTTTGCTGCTGCTGTGCGTTGAAAGTTTCGAGAACAACCCGTTTTCGCTCAATACGGGAATTCTGGGCCGTTCTCCGCTGCGTAGCCTGCTCAGAGCTCTCAAAGCCTAGGGGAAGGGCGATACTTTGTGGATTGCGAACGGCTTGCACGAGAAACCCTGCTCCCCTTGGCTGGCCGTGGTTGTTGTACCAATCAAACAATTCGATCATCGTTTGCACGTTGGTTGAGGCGGCGTTTTCAACTAATTCGCTGGCCGACGCAGGGCCAATGCCGCGACGCGTGAGCTCGACGGCCAAGCTCGATCGGTCGAAGCGATCCAGGATCGTGTTCCCCGTCGGAATCGGATGTTCGATCGTTTTGCGTTTTGGCTTGCGTTGAAAGCGAACTATCCAGTGGCCGGTCGACACCTTTTCAAACTGAACCTTACTGGGCAATGACTTAAGCTCCCATTTGGATACAAGCTCCGAAATTCCTTTCACAAGAACGCGTTTGGCCTGCGCCGCGTTATAGTTCTCCGACAGTCGCATTTTCATTACGGCCAGTTCGTGAAGATCTATTTCAACATGGTTTCCGTAGTAGAACCGTTTATCGAGAAATCGATAAAGCCGTTTTGCGATTGGACTACTAAGGCTGAGGTACAGATCCCAGTCCAATTTCTTAAGGTAGCCCGCTTGAAAGCTGTTGAAGATCACTTCATTCCATGTAAATCGCGATCGCGCCGCGGTGGATGACGCGGATTGGCTTTCACGATGGTAGATTTGCAGGTTGTCAAAAACGCTGAAGTCGCGATTCACCCAGCTTTGGGCCGCATGATCGTAGAATGCTCGATCTGAAAAAATGGTCAAGCCTTTCCAGCGGCGCAGCGATTGAGCAAGACGTTGATAGTTGCGGGTATTGTCGGGCCAAGCCAATAGCCTGAGAAGTTCGTATCGCGAGAAGCGAACTTCGGGTGATTGATATCCCTGAAGCCGCGTAAGTTGGATGCAGCCAAGCAAGACATCCTCGTCACTCACAATCGGCAATCCGTAACGATCTGAACCGGAGAGGGTCAATCTGCGAACGACGTTACGACGTTCCTTGCGATCGAAAAGAATGTTTTCAAACGTTACCGTCTTCTTTCCGTCATCAATTCGCTTGGAAATGGCTGCCAACGGGAACTCAGCGAAGTTCATTTCATCGACGCCACTTGCTTTATTCTCAAAGGGTTCAGGCAGCTGAACCGGCGGTCTGACTAGTGTTTTTTTTGCTCCGATTCTGTCCAATGACAACCGTTCCGTTTGTTGTTGTATATGAATTAATAAACAAAATTACTGCTGGCGAATCGTCTTTCATTCCCGCAACTTACGTCGACAAAAGTGTTTCAATACACGGTAATCAAGGCCGCCGAGGTGTCTCAACGCACGGTAAAAGGTGTCTCAAAACACGGTGATTGGATTACCCAAAAGTGTTTCAAAGTACGGTACCCTATGACCCTGAGGATTCGCTCTGTCACACCCTGCCATACCGTGAAGCGACGAGCAAGCGAATTTCGAAGTTCGAGGCATACCGTGCTGGCATACCGTGCTGGCATTTCGTGCCGGCAAGCTTGCCAGCAAGCAGGTAGGTCGAGCGCGCGACTAGCCAGGCGGGGGCGCGAGGGAACACAGAGGAGGCATGCAGTTGAACAGGCCGGATGACAGAGTGAAAATAATGCTTGCGGGAAAGCCTGCCGTCGTGTTACTAGACCAGCATGATTATCGCATTGGTGAATAGTAAAGGAGGAGTCGGCAAGTCAACGCTCGCGGGGAATCTCGCTGGTTGGTTGCAGGCTCATGGGAAAAAAGTCATTGTCGCTGACTGCGACACTCAAGCGTCGTCGAGCGAGTGGCTGACCGAAGCGGCGCCGGAGATTCAGGTAGTTCGACTGGCTAACGCAGATGAAGTGCTCGACGAACTGCCTTCGTTGGCAATGGAGGCCGACTATTTGATTGCGGATGGGCCTGGATCGCAAACTGAGACATCACGAGCGCTGTTGATGTGGGCAGACCTGGCAATCATCCCCTGCAAGGCATCAATGTTCGAGGTTCGTGCTTTAGAAAAGGGGACTGCGTTTGTCAGGCAGGCTCAAGCAATTCGCAAGGGACCGCCAGCGGCGCTCGCCGTCTTGAGCATGGTGGGGAAGGACTACCGTCTGACCAAGGATATGCGGGATGCTGCGGCCAATCTAAATCTATTGCTCGCTGATACGCCAGTGACGCTCCGCCAAGCGTACGCCGATGCACCGGGGCAAGCGAGTTTCGTCTGGAAGCTCGGCTATTCCGCCAGAGACGCCGCTAAGGAAATCGATCAACTTTTCCGTGAACTCCTGCCCGAAGCTGTATCCGATAACGTGCTGGCTCTGCGGAAAGGTCGCGGACCATCATCACAATGAATTTAAAGGAGCAACGAACACCAATGGCAGAGCGAAGATCACTTTCAACCGCACTTTCAACACCAATTCCTGGAGTGGATCCCGAGCTCGTTCGCTCGTTTGTTACCCAGAACCAAGTATCTGAGCGCCCCGTTTCGGATCGCCCAATCCCTGCGCCAACCACGCCGGTGGAACCAACCCGACCACTACCGATTGAATCAGCACCAACTCCGAAATCCGCTCCCGCAAAATCGATTCACGAAAGACCAAAGAAAGGCAACCGTTTTCAACCCGTCGGACTTATTCCTGTGACAGTTCGGTTGCGCCCAGAAATCGCTGGAGCATTGAAGCGAGCGTCCCTGGAGAGAGAGCTAGCCGGTGAAGATGTATTTACGCAGCAGAGCTTAGTGGAGCAGGTCCTGGAACCCTGGCTATCCAGCGAAGGATATTTGTAAGGCGGTTCGATTTCGCGCTGACTCGTACTCAGTCGGTATTCACGCGTTCCGCCCACTATCACTTTGACAAGCGTTGTCATCTCCTGACGCGCTTTGGCAGCGAAAGACTAAGTGTCCAGTCGAGCTAATACAAGCAAAAAACCAATAAATCTTTGACCCAACAATGATTTCATTCAGAAGTCGTTGCGACACGCGTTGCAGTCAGATGTCAGCCAGTGCCAGACGCTGACAGAGGCGTTCCTCGGACAGGGGCAGCATCCAATTCCACGCGCCTCCGGCAATTTTCTCTAGTTACATCCACGGTTCTACAATCGCCGAAGTTAAACCCATTTCACTTTATCGGAGACTAGATCATGTTGCCAAATCCTGAAGAACTTGTTGAAAAAAACATCGCGGAACAGCTATTTGAGATCGAGATTGGAAACCGTACGCTGCCTGGCCTGGCGAAGCGATTTAGCGATGACAAGGATAGTAATTCCGAGCACGCCGGGCCCCTGGACAAATCATTACTTGACTTGAAAGTCTATCTGGCCAATACGGTCAACTCGCAATTTGCCAGCTGCAACTCCATTCTGAACGCAATCACGCTGAAGGAGTCGGTTGAGACGTACGCAAAAATTCTTCAGATTTTCAATGTGTGCCGCGCAGAATGGCAGACTTTCTGTCGTTCCCTGATTGTTATCCAGGGACAAGTCGCTGACGAAAGCGATGAAGCGAAGCGTTGGATTGAACGTGAAATCAAAGCTTGGCACTCCCAAATTCTGGGTGATGTAAGCCTTGGTGGCGCAATCCACACGAGCCGACTTACGGCAGAATTAGCGGCTCGACCATTGAATGAATTGAGGTCGAGTCTGCATCAAGAGTTTGAGCAACTCAAGAGACAATTTGTAACGGAGATGCTTGATATGTTGATTCAGTTGGTGGGACTTGAAGCGATTGGACTGGTGCAATGGTTTGCGAGCGACAAATGTACCTACAGTAGCTACGTTCGCAAGTGCGAGTTTTCTAACTTCAATCAAACCATATTGAGCAGGCACTTTTACAAAGTGCATGGAGGATGGAAACGACGCGATAAGATAAAGGAAGCCGTGGAGGAAAAGCGGACTCTCGTGCGTAGAATCCAACATCTTGTCGAGGCGACGGAGTACAAAGTCGGCGAGTCGAAAGTTACCGTACCACGCGAACAACTCGATTTCCTGAGGACGATTCCACAGTGGCTCTCGCCAGCGATCCGTATCGTCGAGGGGATGCTGATTCGAGAGACAATGGTCGAGCAAGACCTGGGAGTTCAGAAGTTAACGGAGACCGAGGACCGTGTTCAATGGCACAATGATCCTGCGATTACCCTGGGCCCATTTGTGTTATCAGCATGGGGCGAAGCTGAAATTCGTCGTGAGGAACAGCGGCAGACGAGTGCCGATAACGCCCCTGAAGAAAAGCCATATAATCTGAAAGATCACCAATGGCCTTGGAACAAGGTGACAGGATTTGCGCTGCTCGCGGTGGCAGCGATCATTATCCAAGTCTATCCAGCAAGCCCGTTTAGCATCTTCGTTGGCTTTGCCCTAGGCTGGATAGCAGCGGTTGTTCTGGGGACGCAATTCTCCAGCAGTCCCAGTCAATCAGTTGCCTCAGCGAGCGACAATGAAACGTCACGACAAGTTGCGATTTACGCTGTTTGTGGGGCAACAATTCTGCTGATCTCGACGTTGCTCAGTGCGCACGGGTACTACTTGATCAGTGTGCCCATCATTTTAATTTCAACTACCTTTTGGGTGCACTATATCAAAGCGACCCGAGGTTGGAATATTGCAACTGCTCGAGACGAGTAGTCAAACTTTCTAGGATTTCCTTGCCAATTAGGACCAACTCGATGAATCGCATCTTAGCCACATTTCGAAACAAGAACGCCGCAATATTTGCATGCATGGCGGGGTTCTTGTTGGTCGTTGCAGTCATTACGCTGCAAATCCCAAACGCTTCACCTATTGCGACCGAGGATCGACAAACAGTGTCCCGAGATCCATTACTATCTTTACGGGAGACTCTTCGGAATTCGGCGAGTGACAGTCAGGTGAGTGTCTCGGAAGCACCGCCGTCGGTCACCGTGTTGCCCCCACCGGTTCGCTCTGAACGGTCCAAGGTAGTTGAAGCCAAATATGAAAATCTCTCTGCGGATCTGGTTGAGCTAGACGACATTTTCAAGGACTGTCGCGACGATTACCAATCGACTCAATCGAGCTTGCAAGCACTGATGACGGACGAGTCTGGGAGTCGCGTTGGACAGTCCGTCAAATTGATCGAGTCGTTTGAGAGCTTGCACGAGTCCGTAGAAACACTCGGCGATTCGATCAAAGATTTGGACAGATCTCTGCAACTCTGCCACTTGGAACTCGAAGAGAATTTGGAACAAAATCCGGATAAAGACCCGCCCGTCGCGATCGCTAAGAGTATTGCTTCCATTCGCGATTCGTTACGGTCGATTGATGAAGAATCGGATTCTCGACGTTTAGGCCTGGCATTCATTGTCAAAGAGGCCCAGGCCTTTTCAGCTTCAGATAAGAAGCTCTCCGAAGCCATCGAACTCCGAAAGTCTGAGCGGGAGATTGCACTGCTTCAGACGAACAGCGAGCAAGAACAAATCGAGGATGAGAAGCGGCTTGCTGCGGCGAAAGAGTTGCAGCAGCAGAAGGCAGATGCAGTGTTGGCAATCGAGAAGCAGAAAGCAGAGGACGCTGTGGCGAAGTTGTTGGTTGATAATGACCTTGCAGGAATTGTCGCCAAGGCCGAACGGGATCGCACAATGTTGGAAGCCGAATTTGAGCGTGACTTGCCCAACATTAAGCACTACCTGGGCACACTTTTTGTGAAGTCTAATAAACAGCCTGGAGGGGGAGTCAATCGCGAGACCAAAGAATCGATGCCAGTTTCGCTGACTGCCTTAAAATCGCATGGATTCTCTAATCCCGACGTCCAGATAGCATGTCAATCGTTGCTAGTTTTCTTCAGCTACTTCAAAGCAGGGGACCGTGGGCAAGGCCCGTATCCATCCTACTACGCAGGTGGGCAGCTACAGGAAGGCGAAATGGCAGCAATTCGCCCCGCCTACGATCTGCTCGACAAGTACTGCGAACTACTGGTCGAAAAGGGACTGCTCGCCCCCTGATTTGTAAGCGCCAACCGGCATGCAAGGCGGCATGCCGACCGACGCAGCTAAGTGCCGCACAGCGTTCCATGACGAAACTGCGGGAGCGCAACGATTAATTTGGCAAACCGACAGTGAAGGGCATTAAGTGTGTCCTATCGGAAAGCCGGTCACACTAGTGCGCACTGCCGATGCTACAAGTCGTCACTCGCAATCAACCACGGTCCCGTAAAGATAGCACCACGAAAGTCAGCGCTGTGAACCGAAGTAGTAAACGCAACCATCGGCAGCCATCACACACGCCGGCGGGTAATCAATCCAGGGTGGTTTCCTCGCCTGCGACAATAGACGTGAGTGGCGTATCGTATGAAGTCAGACAATTGCTTTCTCTGCCACATCGCCAACGAGGGGTTCTATGGAACAGCCTCCCACCACCGCGCGGCACAATTTACACACTGCTAGATGTCGAATTATGTCTCGAATCGGAACAGTTTTTGGATTGCCTGCAGCGTCTGCCAAAGCGACAAGGGAGCTTACCCAGTTTGCGAAATTTTGATTGTGTTGATGGCCGGTTGCGAATGATCGTCGATCGGTGTCAGGGCATCGATTTACAAAAATACTTGGCTCGCGTTTCGCAGAAGGGATCGTTTCTGCCAATTGGTGCGTGGGAGGCAATACGACGAATGCGAGCTCTTGCCCATACGTGTTGCAGTTTGCATCAAGACTGCCGCATCATTCATGGTGACATTAAGCCGTCAAATTTGATACTACCCAGCGAGCGTATCCCGATTTGCCTAATTGATTTTGGCAGCAGTTGGCAAATTGAAAAGACTCGCGGAAGGTTCGAAGGTGATGGCAGCGATCCGTTCTATTCAGCACCGGAAGTATTCGAAAATGAGGCTGTCGTTGACGGGCGGGCGGACCAATTCTCGATAGGGGTCATTCTGTTCCAAATGCTGACGGGACAGCTTCCTTACGAACGAATGGGTGGCAAAGCTGGTCACGCCGCAAATCGCCACGAATTCGAAGGGACACTCGAATCGACAGTCGATCTATCGCTGGCCGTTCGACAGCTCCCAGAAGAGCTACCTCGTAAAATCGATAACCTCATGAATCGAGCCTTGAGCCTAGAGCCAAGTCGTCGATTCGCAACGATGAGGGCGTTTGCCAACGCTTTGGACGGAGTTTTCAAACAATTGGAATCAACGCGAGTTACCGCAGCAGAAGTGCAAGATCCTTCGAATAGACGATCGGCGAAGCCTAGCTTGTGGCGAAGGATAGTTGGCGGCTAATTCGATCAACGGTTTTGACGGTCTAACCACTTTTCATAGGCCAAGCGGGCATTCAATTCTCGTTTTTTCCAGTAGGCGTGTGGCGGCGTCCATCGAAAGATATCCCCGCAATCACAATGGCGAGGCTGCGGTGGGTGCTTTGAGTGTCTCAGCCAATCGACGAAATCGTTTTGACTGTCTTCGTCGCCATCGCCAAGGTCAGTATAATCTGACTCGAATAGCTCACCGGTATCGTCCGTTTCGTATGGATCACGATTCATGATCGTCTGTGTATCCAAAGGGAAAAAGCGATTCCAGTTGACTACATCTGAGAGATGGTAAAGGTTTGGACGCAGCCGCTTGCCCTCGATCACCGTCGGTCTGCCAGCGACGCGTGGATTACCAAGTGGGCAGAAACGGCAGACTCCAGCCGGAGGCTCGATAAGTTGGAGCGGCTTGCCTCGCGAAGATTGCAATTTATCGTATGCCACCCTCGCAACGTGATCCGTATTCTCAATGCACTGGCGATCGAGTGGTACCAGAAACGCACGCAACGACCTAGAATCGACAACTAAGCCCCATCGAACAGTAATCGGCTCGTGCGTTTCAATTAGTCTCGCACATGCTGCTAATAGTGTTTTACTGTCGGTAGCTACCTGTTCACTTAGTTCGTTCCCGAAGTGTTCAAAGTGTTGTAGGACGGGTATTCGTTCGCCAGACCCCTGGTGGATCAGGACTCGCCACGGACGGCCTTTTAGGTTTGTCGATTCATCTCGATACGAATTGGCGTATACGGGCGCGAAACCGAGTTTGACCAGCGACCACCAGTGCGTGGCAACCGGCAAGTCTAAATTTTCAGGCAACGGTTGAGGAAGGCTCGCTTGGAACTCTTCCCGCTGTGTGAGGGCTTTAAAAAGGTGCTCGACATCGATGTAGCTGAAATAGAGCGATGGCGTAACGGCGATAGCCACCACAATTGCGAATAGCGGATGCCCTTGAGCTGCGATATAAATTACTGTGGCAAACTCCGCCAATATCACGATCGCCCATACGAGCAGCTTTGCTTTTAGTTCGACAATTCTCTGCAAGAGTTTGGCTGGATCAAATATCGGCAAATAGCTGAGATTGGGAATTCGAAACGACGCTCGTTCGACAATATCATTTTGCCTACGATATGCGATCTCACCTGCGTTTGGGCAGCGATAGAACGCCGCCAGCGTTTCGACGTCAAGCATCCGGTCAGACTTTGAGTCCATTACTGAATTCGCTGTTTTTCTGCCCAAGGTTTCCAAGTCTTTAGGACTTTAGAAACATTATCGGGACGGACACTTGCCTTCTTATTTCTGCAGCGAACTAAAAATCTCGATAACGGTGCGTCCCCCAATGCGGCAAGTAGAGCAACCTCCTTGGCGCTTGGATTTCCCGTCAGCAGGTCGATCATTACCGCTGCCCAACTAAAGATATCGCCTTTGATGCCAGGTGTTGCAGTCCGCGCCTGCTCGGAATCTGGAATGTGTTCTGGTGCCCTATAGGGATTCCCAGCATTCTTCTTCCATCTACCCGAGACTGACACCGAGCCTTCTGGAAGAAACTTTGCCATTTCAAAGTCAGTCAGTGTGATACGGGTGAAGTCATCAGAGGTATAAATGCGTTCCGGTGCAAGTTCCCGCGCAGCGATTTCCTGGGCATGCAATTCCTGCAATCCATATAGTATCTGCAATCCAATCTCGCCAATGGATTGGTGGCTGATGGATTGTTTGGAGTCCATACGCTCCTGTAACGTTTGTCCCTCGATCCAGTCGTCCAACACCCACCAGGCCGTGTCTTCGTGGAACGTAAAGATAGTTCGATGTCGAGCTAAGAATCTGGAGCCTCGCAGTTTTTCACAAACGCTCGCGTGTCGAGTCAGTCTTTCATGTAGCCTCTCCCTATCATTGCCGTAAACCGACAGCATGTCGTAGAGCTTTCCGCGAGCCAATCCTTCTGTCTGAGGAATACTTTTCAGCTTCGCTGTGCAATACGAAATTCCATTTGCGGCGGTCACAGGGCCTGTGACCATTTCGACTATTTCCCAATCGTAAGGCGGCTCAATTTTGCTCCTAACCAACTGCGCTCTCTCATAAGTCGTCATTGGCTGCAACGAACTCGGCGATGTATCGAGTGCCTTCGCTATGGCATTCAACTTTGCTGCTTGGATAGCGGGTGACTGGAGGTCACGATTCAAGGTCTGACGAGACAAGTGGCAATCTTCGGCAAGTTGGTGTTGGCTTGTATATCCCATCGCTTTCATGCGTCTACGAACCGCGTCCGCATCGAAAAACACTTCACCCGGCTTCAATTCGTAGGGCTCTTCGCCTTTCGGCATCTCACTGGGCACGCGATTCGACATGGTAGTGAACCTATTTGACTTGGTTTGACAGAAGTTGAGCACATTTTGAGCAAAACGGCCGCGCCGTTGAGCACTAGCCACTTCTAACCTAGAGACACCGACGGAGAGGAGCAATTCTTCGGTATAGCACAGCGTCTCTTTTTCCAAATATTCTAGTCTGAGGTGACCCGTGAAGCCAAGTGATATAGCTCGATTGAAACTCAGTGAACGCGACACGACCATCGTCTTGCTTTTGATCCGCTGCCTGCCCGTTCTGTCGTTGGGACAGATCAGCAACAAACTGTTCGCCGGTGACCGTGCGAACGCATTGCGATCACTCAGGCGATTGACGGATCGGGGTTACATTGCTGGGCACCAATGCCTGACACGTACGCCACCGACAATCGCGGGCCCATTGGTCACTTGGCAACCGGGACTCGAAGCACCTTCGGCTTATCGTCTCGCATATCAGCTCAATCGTCGATGGCTGACGCAGGGAACACAAAAGCGTCAATGTTACACGGCAGGTCCCGCGCTGAACTCCCTGTTCGGCTTGTCAACTGCCGTTCGTCCGCAGCACCCGCTGCAGATCAGCCACGAGCTGGGATTGGCCGAATCCTACCTGTCTCTCTGCGGACAAGCGGGGGAGCGGTGGCAACGTTGGGTAGGCGAACTGTACTACATTGCATGTCAGAATCCGGCGGTCTCTAAGTTGATAGGGATG
Organism: Pirellulaceae bacterium; assembly: GCA_041741715.1. Classification (GTDB taxonomy): domain Bacteria; phylum Planctomycetota; class Planctomycetia; order Pirellulales; family Pirellulaceae; genus Aureliella. Next base: position 20,506 of record JBGSJT010000696.1, read on the forward strand.
GGTACGCAGAGGCCTGACGCGTTGATTCTAAGTACTGACGGTCATGTCGAATGCGTGATCGAGTTCGGTGGAGTCTATAACGCCAATCGCCTCGCAAAATTTCATCGTTGGTGCCAGCGAGAGAGGCTTCCCTATGAAATCTGGTAGTGGTAAATCAAGTGCAAGTCGTCGGGCACTTGGAAAGCGAGATCGGCAAATCCTAAAGGACGTGGTGCGATATCGCGTCTTGACCAACGAACTTGTTCGCTGCCGACATTTGCCCAATTCGAACATCAATGCGGCTACCAAGGTAACCAGTCGCCTGGCAGATAGCAGTTGGTTGCAACGACATGACTACGTCGATGGCCGGCTGTATTTCGTACCAGGCCCAGCCCTCTGCCAATCACTCGGGCTTCCCAAAAGTCGCATGCGTCCGCTTGGTCCACAAACACTGGTGACGGCAATGACGATTGCCAACTACTGCTTGCAAGCGGCACCAACCGTAAAGCTGTTGACCCAGGAGGAGATCGCGAAGTCGTGGCACTGGATTCCAGACAAGCACCGCACGATGGCTCATGCGGACGAAGCTTCCGAGGATTCGACAACTACTTCCGATTCCCAGCTCCGCTTGATACGCGTTGATCTAGGTGGAACACCGGCTCATGTCGCCCAAAAGTGTCAGCACGATATGAAGGTCCGCTTAACCAAGGGGTACATGCAACTGCTAGGTGAACGCCGACTGTTGTACGTCATCCTGACTGCAACTGAGTCTAAGAAGCAGTTGATTATGCGAGAAGTAAAAAAACGCGTCTGGCCATCCGGAACTCGCTTTGAAGTCTCAATTGTTGATGAACTCTGTCTCTTGTTAACCCTTTGAAGGAATCCAATCATGACCATTCCACCTCTCCACACAGACAATCCGCTGGAACGTGCCAACTTACCGAGCGGCTCGCTAGACCGTTCGCCAATCATGACTCGTCGCGACCCCAGCTTTCAGCACCTGAATGTGCTCGAGGCTACGGGTACCAACAAGTATTCGATGGGCTTAGCGTCCCAAATAGAGCAGTTGATCAGCGTTGGAGATGCCTCCGTAATATTCGTTGACTTGAAAGGTGATTTACCGGAGTTGTACTATGCGGCCGAGGCAGCGGTACAAGCATTCCGACTTGAGCTTTAAAGCCGGGGCTCTTTCACTTACGGCTTCTCATTAGGAACGTGTTTCGACATAGCAATGCACCTGGTTGACATTGTTTGGCAGAAGATAGGCGCATTTTGGGCGGAGGGAGCGTGCCGCTGATCGCGCGCCGTTTCTAGGTTACAGGAGTCAGCAGAGCGCCTGGTATACCTATCGAGGCACTGGCTCTCACTCCGCCGCATATTCAAGTCTGAGGTGACCTGTGAAGCCCAATGATATAGCTCGATTGAAACTAAGTGAACGCGTCTGGCCATCCGGTACTCGCTTTGAAGTCTCAATTGTTGATGAACTTTGTCTCTTGTTAACCCTTTAAAGGAATCCAATCATGACCATTCCGCCCCTCTACACTGATAATCCGCTGGAACGTGCCAACATACCGAGCGGCTCGCTAGAAACTGCACTCCCTGCGGTCGCTAGAACGACGCAACAAATGTGCTGGTCGGTCGCTTCACACGTTGTGCTAATGACCGCAGTTCTGCAAACGATGATGATACTGTGGGTCCAAGCAGTGGCAAATTCCACAGCGGCGTTGGGAGATTTATTTCTGACGCTGCCGCCATGGTTACTTACTGGGTACCTACTGGTCGTGCTGTTGCGTCCATTGGTTCGTAACTCTTCGTACTCTTGGCTCATCATTGCATTCGCCATCTGTAGTGGAGTTGTCGGGTCGACGCAACCAGTGTGGCTGGCAGTTTTCATCCTGGCGTCCGTCAGCGCCGTCACGATTGAAATGGGAAACCATTTCAGCGTCATTTCGAGAGAATCCGTTGCTTCGAGTCCTCAGCAGCGTCAACAGTACGCAACCGACTTTCTTCAGCTCATGATTCAGGGATTTGTCGCTATAGTCGTGGCGATGTTGCTTTCGCTTCTGATCGGAACGGTTGGAGCCTGTTGGGTGGTTTCAGCTATTTCAGCGATCGTCGGCTACCATCGACTAGCCGAAAAGCATTCTTCTCCCGGAAAGGCATATCTCAATTTTCTGACAGGCTATTTGTTCTATCCCTTCCCTGAAGCTGTACCACCTGGTCAGATCGTCTCACCAGCGGGCAACTTTTTTTCGCGCGTAGCATTACTAGGTGTGGTTATGGGTAGTCTGTTCGTCGTCGGCATATCGCTGGCGACGC
>JBGSJT010000697.1:0-100904 GCA_041741715.1 Pirellulaceae bacterium
GCTCAGTCCGACGTTCGAAGTGGGCGCATACTTTTCCGCTGGCGATGTGCTGGTGGAGCTCGATGACAGCGACTACCAAAACGCTTTGTCAGTAACTTGTGCACAACTTCTCAGTGCCACCACGGCGCTCGACTTGGCCACACAAACTCACGCCAGGATGCGACAGTTGAAGTTGAGCAACAATGTCTCCGATGCGGAGTTGACGGAGGCCGCTGCGCAACAAAAGCAGGCCGCGGCGCAGCTTAACGCGGCCGAGGCTGCCGTCGAGCGGGCGAGTAGCGATCTGGAACGGACGCAAATTCGCGCGCCATTTGACGGACGGGTCCGTCAAAAATCAGTCGGGCTGGGACAATTAGTTGGACCTGGGACCAGTCTAGGAGTAGCGTTTGCCATCGACTTTGCCGAAGTCCGTTTGCCCATCGGAGCCCGCGAACTGCAGTTCCTCGATCTGCCTGAACAGGTGGGGGATGTGGAAGTCGACGTAACGTTGCAAGACGCAGTCAATCCACAATCGGAAATCCGTTGGTTGGGGAAAATTGTCCGCACCGAAGGGACGCTGGATGCCGATTCACTGGAACTGTTTGTGATTGCTCGCATCGACGATCCGTTTGGTCTGCAATCAGGGCTGCCTCCCTTGCGAATTGGACAACCGGTCAACGGGCTGATCGAAGGTAAGGTGCTCGAGCAAGTCGTCGCCATCCCACGTTCTGCAGTCCGGCAACTCGACCAAGTGTATCTCGTGGATCAATCGCACATGACGCTTTCGGCCACTTCAATCGACGCCCTATGGTCTGATCAACAACATGTCATTGTCCGCCATAGCAACCTGCCTGCCAACAGTTTGCTGTCGACCACGCAACTGGTCTACGTCCCCAATGGTGCGCAAGTGGAAATTATTCCCGAGCCGGAGCTGACCGCGCTGAGTGTTTCCACTACCGTCGATGGTCAGCCCCAGATCCAAGCCAACTGATGATTCGCTGGTTTGCACAAAACGAGATCGCCGCCAACTTTCTGATGTTGGCTATTTTAATCGCGGGTGGTTACACGGCCGTCTATAAGATTCCGTTGGAGGTTTCCCCTGCGCTCAGTTGGGAGACGGTGATGATCGAGATGCCCTATCGTGGGGCGACCGCCAAGGATGTCGAACGAGCGATTCTGATCCCCATCGAAGAAGCCTTGGAAGGTGTCAAAGGGATCCGACAAGTCAACGCCGATGGCTCACGGGGGATGGCTCGGTTCTTTTTGCGCGCTGCCCCGGGCACCGACTTGCGAGTGCTGTTGGAAGATGTCAAAGGACGCGTTGACACGATCACTACCTTCCCGGCGGAGACCGAGCGACCACGGATTTTCATCCCCGATTCGTCCAGCGTGTTTGAAGTCCTCAATGTGGCCGTGACGGGTGACATGAGCGAGCGCGATCTGAATAAAGTGGCGCGGCGCGTGATGGACGATCTGCTGGAACTCCCGGGTATCAGTCGTGCCGAGATTAGCGGTGGGCGGCTACCCGAGATTTCGATCGAAGCCAGCGCAGACAAGCTACTGTCGTATAACCTGAGTTTTCAGGATCTGGCCGACGCTATTCGCCGTTTCTCAATCGACTTGCCCGCCGGTGCTATCGACAGTCCCAGCGGCACCTTCATCGTTCGCACACGCGGCCAAGCCTACTCGGCGCAAGAGTTTGCCAACATTCCTATTCGCTCCAACAACGGATCGGAAGTTCGTTTAGGAGAGGTGGCCCGCATTGTCGATGGCTTCGAGGAAGGAGAGAAACGCGTTGAGTTTAACGGCCAACCAGCACTTTTTGTCGAAGTAATGCGGACCGGCAACGAAAGCGCGATTGACATTTCCAATAAAGTTCGCGCGTATGTCGACACGGCTCGTCAACGTTTTCCCGATGGAATCCATCTGTTTGTATGGGACGATGAGTCGCTGTCGATTCGTGGTCGGTTGAGTACGCTGGTCGGATCGATGTTGCAAGGCAGTCTGTTAGTGTTGATCTTGTTAGGCCTGTTCCTGCGACCGGCACTGGCGCTGTGGATCGTGTTGGGCGTTCCTGTCGCGTTGGCCGGAGGCGTGTTGCTGATGCCCTGGTTCGGAGTAACAGCCAACGTTATGAGTCTGTTTGGTTTTATTATCGTGATCGGCATCGTAGTTGATGATGCCATCGTGACGGGTGAAAATGTCTATTCGAAAATCCAGGCGGGCGTCCCTCCGTTGGAAGCCGCAGTGGAGGGGACCAAAGAAGTTGCTACGCCAGTTACCTTTGGCGCGCTCACTACTATGGTGGCGTTCATTCCGCTGATGTTCTTTGATGGGACCTGGGGAGATTTTGCGAGGCAAGTCCCCCCGGTCGTGATACCTGTACTTTTCTTCTCGCTCATCGAATCGAAACTGATTTTGCCCGCACACTTGAAGCACCTCAAGCGTAAAAGTGGGGCTGGTCTAATTTCGCGTGGCCAGGCCAAGATCGCGCGGGGATTAGAGTTGTTTGTGGAGCGAGTCTATCAACCGACGCTGGTCACGGCAGTGCATTACCGAGCGGGAGTATTGGCTGCGTTCTTGGCGTTTGGCTTGGCGATGATCGGCTACTGCAGGGGAGGGCATCTGGGTTTCGTTTCCTTTCCGTCGGTCGATCGACAGCGGATCACCGCGATTCTCGACCTCCCTGACAATACGCCCTTATCAACGACAACACGCTATCTGGATCGGCTGCTACAAGCGGTCGATCAATTGAAACAGGATTTTGTCGATCCAGCCACTGGGCAATCGTTGATTCGCAACGTATCGCGGACGATTGGTGCTGGCTCGCCAAGTCGCAGCTACGACAAATCGCGGGGCTATCTGTCGATTGAAGTTCTCTCTCCCGATCTACGAAGCGAACCGGGGCCACGGAATAGTGCCATAGCCAAACGCTGGACAGAGCTAGTAGGACAGATCCCCGAGGCGACCTCGTTTCAGATCTATGCCGAATCAACATTAGACAAAGGAGATGACAACGACGACGAATTCTTGAATCTCGAATTGCGCGGTCCTTCGTCACCAGAGAAAGCAGTCGTAGCAGAGAAGATTCGCATCATGCTCGAAGGCTACGAGGGGATCAGCGCGGCATGGGCGCGCGTCAACTATGGTCAGGACGAATTGGAACTAAGTCTCAAACCACGCGCTGCCGAACTGGGATTAACGCAGGTCCTGCTGGCCCAACAAATCCGCCAGGCGTTTTTTGGTGAGGAAGCTCAGCGGGTACAACGTGGTATCGATAGCGTCCGCGTGATGGTGCGTCTACCCGAGCACGATCGCGAATCGCTGCACACTTTGGAGATGATGAAGATTCGGACTCCACGCGGAGCCGACGTCCCACTAACTGCTGTCGCTAACATCGCCTTCACCAAAGCCCCTTCCTTCGTCGAACGGAATGATGGTGCAGAAGTGATCCGCTGCGGCGCGCAACCGGTGGACGAAAAAGTGGACCTTATCGGTATTGCCAACGAGCTCAAACCCCGGCTGGATGCACTCTGTCGAGAGCATGATTTGTCGTATCAATTTACGGGCTATGTGGCAGAAGCAGCCGACGCACGGCGGCAAACGATTGTTGGGGCAGTACTCTTGTTGCTGACGTTGTACGGCATGTTGTCCATTCCGCTGCAGTCTATAACGCAACCATTCTTTGTGATGCTGGCCGTCCCGTTTGCGATCATTGGTGCATTGCTGGGGCACATCGTGATGGACATGACTCCATCTTATCTATCGGTTTTTGGGATCCTGGCACTGGCTGGCATATCGGTCAACGACACGCTAGTCATGGTCGATTACGTCAATCGTCGTCGCGGAGAAGGAGCCACACTGGCCACTGCAGCCTTAGAGGCGGGAGCCAAGCGTTTTCGTCCGATCATGCTCACCTCCGTGACCACTTTCGCGGGACTGATGCCGTTGATGATGGATCGCTCGTTGCAAGCCCAGTTCTTGATACCGATGGCGGTCTCGTTGGCGTTCGGTGTGATCTTTGCCACCAGCGTGACGTTGTATTTGGTGCCGTGTGCATTGCTCGCCGCCGACGATGTGCGGCGCGGTCTAGCAGTGTTCCGCCGCTGGTACGCTCGGCCCTTCACGGACCCAACGCGTGAGCAATAGAAGCTGACGTATACGCTACAGCTTGGCTGGATTGAAGGGTGTGGTGGGAATCTTCCCTGAGGCACGCGCGCGAAGTAGCGGTCGCAAGCGCTCGATCACTAGCAGCGCCAACGGATCAGGCGCTTCAGCTAAGTTGTTGAACTCGCCGGGGTCTGCATGATGATCGTAGAGCTCGATACCCGCTTCCCCTTCGGCCCACTCTGTAAATCGGTAACGCTCGGTACGAATACTGCAACCCATCACTGGCTCAGGTAGCCGAGTGTCGGCTGGACGCAGAACTTGCGTGATCGCATAGCCGTCCCACTCAGACTGTGGATCTTGCAACAACGGCTTAAGACTCCGCCCCGCCAGATCGCCTGGACCTGTGATTCCCGCTAAATCGATCAACGTGGGATAGATGTCGACAAACTCCACCACGCGGCGACAAGGTCCTGCAGAGTTGCTATTGGATGCGTTCAAACCAGGCGTGCGCATGATGAGTGGCGCGCGGGCGGACTGCTCAAACAGCGTCCGCTTCTGCCAAACACCTTGGTGCTCACCCAAGTGATAGCCATGATCGCTCCACAAGACGACAATCGTATTCTGAGTTAGTTGAAGTTCGTCGAGCGCGGCCAGCAGCCGACCGACTTGTGCATCGACGAAAGAAACACACGCATAGTAGGCTTGAGTGGCGGCCAACAATGTGGCGGGCTGGAGATTGTAATTGGGAATTGGGCAATTGTGCGCGAAGGCCGCCACTGGAATGTCCGCGCGATCATCGAACGGAGCGTAGGGGAGACGCAATTGATCTTGCGGATAGAGATCAAAATATTTCTTCGGTGCGACGTACGGCGTGTGGGGGCGAAAGAAACCAACACCCAGGAAGAAAGGCTGGTCCCGTTTGTCGCGCATGATCTCGATAGCAGCCGTAGCGATCATCCCGTCGGTCTGTTCTTCATCCTCCCCATCGGCGGCCAACCAACTCAGTGCGCCACTGATCGGACGATGAGGTTCAGCGTTGAAGATCAGTGCTTCGTCTGTCTTATCTCGACCGCGTGGATTGACTGTGTGCTGCCATGACGGCGCGTCGTCGAAACCGCTGGTCCCAATTGAATCGGGGACATTGTAGTGATAGATCTTGCCGACGCGAGCCACGAAGTAGCCAGCCTGCATGAAGGCTTGCGGCAGCGTCACGACATCGGGGACTTCATCGCGAAAGTGGCGTTCTAAGTCGTAGACCTTCAGCCGGTCAGGTCGCAGCCCGGTCATCAGCGAAGCACGCGTTGGATTGCACAGTGGCAATTGATTGTAGGCGCGTTCGAAGCAGACCCCTTGAGCGGCCAGGCGATCGATGTGGGGAGTGTGCGCGAGGAGGTCGCCGTAGCAGCCCAGCGCGCAGGCCAGATCATCGACTGCGATGAAGAGCACGTTGGGAGGCCGCGTGGTTTGGGTGTTGTCGTCTGCCCGCAGCCCCACGCTGAGACTGCTGAGGAAGATCAGGGACCACAGCCAAACTAATGGTAAACGCATCGTGTTCGGTCTTTCCAAATTGGGGACTGCGTGGAACATGCGTCTGCAATTGTCACAGCAATACGAATGCGAATTGCCAATACGATTTGTCATCCAGTCCCAGCCAGCGTCTTGACGCATAAACTCAACCTGACTACTGCACTCACCATTGGTGGGGGGTAGGACATGGAATACCTGGGGCATAGCACGCAGGTAGCGAAAAAGTTTACCAAAAAGGGTGAGATCGAGTGTAAGGAAATTCGGTTTCCTCCGTCCTCTATACGTCGGTCTTTGCGAGCCGACTGGCGACGGTTACACAACGTGCTAGTTTTGACTGGCATGAACCACTTTGCGCCTGATGAAACTCAATTGGTCGGATTGGTCTGATCCGACCAATCCGACTGATCTTCGAAACACTTCGACCGATCGTCCAAGGAGCCCGTGATGTCGATCCGTAAGAGTGGCGGTTACCGCAAACTGGCGTCATTCCAATCGGCGACGTTGATCTACGATTCAACTTATTGGTTCTGCGGAAGGTTTTTAGACTCGCGTTCCCGCACAGTGGATCAAATGGTGCAGGCGGCGCGCTCGGGGCGTCAAAACATTGCAGAAGGCAGCCGCGCCGCCGCTACGTCATCACAAACAGAATTGCGATTGGTAAACGTTGCCCGCGCCAGCATGGAAGAGTTGTTGCTGGACTACGAAGACTACCTGCGGCACCGGCGGTTGCCGCAATGGGCCGCCGATTCGCGCGAAGCCTCCGAGGTTCGCAGTGTACCGCGGCGCTTCAAACAAGATCAGCCAGATCGGTCTAATCCGACAGATTTGACCGATCTTTCTGATGCCCAGCGCTGGGCGCTGTACTCGCGCTGGCTGGAAAGCGACGATCCTGCAGTTCGCGGCAATGCAACCATCTGTCTGATTCACCAGTGTAATTATTTGCTGGACCAGCAAATTGCCGCGATCGAAAAACAGTTCATCACCGAAGGGGGATACAGCGAGCAATTGGCCGCCGCGCGACTGGCCCATCGCGCTAGCTCGAGAGATCAGTCAAATCGGGCGGATCCGACTCATCCGACCGATCTGATTCCCGAATGCCCAAAGTGCGGAAAACCAATGGCACTACGGACCGCCAAACAAGGCAAGAATGCCGGCCAACAATTCTGGGGCTGCACCGGCTATCCCGATTGCAAAGGAACTAGCGAAGCATGAGTATTCCTGAACCGCCTGAGGTTTACTCAGAAATGCAAAGGGACGGAACATAAGATTTCTAGCACTGGCGCGCCTGAGCTGATATCGACGACGCGGCGGGTGCAAAATTTCAGTCTTTCCAAATTCGGGACTGCGTGGGACAATAATACAAATACCTTTGTCACAGCAAACGAATGCGAATTGCCAAATTAATGACCAATCCAGTTCCACCCAGCGTCCTGCCGTTCAAACTCAATTTGACCTATGCGATCACTATTGTAACCGTGCATCTGATCGGTCTTTTGGCCCTGGTCCCCTATTTGTTCTCATGGACGGCCTTTTTCGTCTTTTTGATCGGGATTCATCTCTTTGGACAAGGGATCACAATCGGCTATCATCGCTTGCTAACACATCGCAGCTTCAAATGTCCCAAGTGGGTTGAGTATATCTTTGCCATCCTGGGGATCTGTTCGATGGAAGATACACCGGCCCGCTGGGTTTCGGTCCATCGCATGCACCACGTACATTCTGACGAGATTCCCGATCCACACAGTCCACGAGTCACCTTTTGGTGGTCCCATATGGGTTGGCTGATGTACATCAATCGCCAAACCTATAGCGTGTCAGGTTTAGAGAAATTCGCCAAGGACTTGCTGCGCGATCCATTTTACATGCGTCTGGAAACCAATCCCTTTCGACAGTTCATGTTTATCTTCGGTCAGTTCCCCGCCTTCTTTCTGCTCGGCTTCGGATGTAGTTTCCTATTCAGTAGTGACGTGTCGAGCGCCACGCAGTTGGGACTGTCGATGGTCCAGTGGGGTGTCATCATGCGTGTGATCGCAGTGTGGCACATCACCTGGTCAGTCAATTCACTCAGTCACATGTTTGGCTACTCGAACTATGCGACGGGTGAAGGCAGTCGCAACAATTGGCTGGTAGCGTTGCTATCCGTGGGTGAAGGTTGGCACAACAATCATCACGAAGACCCGTCGGCGGCCAGCGTACAGCATCGCTGGTGGGAACTTGATATCAGCTATTACGAGATCAAGTTCTTAGAGTTGCTGGGATTGGCCAGTGATGTCATTCCACCCCGGCACCGTCGGCAAGGGCATATCGACAAGAAGTCGGTTAGCGGCAACTCGGAGGCGACTAGCCCGCAGCCGCATGAAAGTAGCGATGCCCTGGTAAACTAATGGATGACCAACTGAATTCGCATGAACCCAACCAAAGTGGACTGTCCATGGTGGGACTAAACAGCGGAGCGAAAAATGAGCCTTGCAAACGGAATGATGAATGTAAAGTTAAGGCCCTCCCCGCTCGCATTACTCGCGACCCTCCCGCAAGCGGGAGGATACCTTGCGGCTTGATTAACTATGTATAACCCGAGATCTTTAGCAAGATCCACTACGACAGTTATTTTCCGCACGATGCTTAGCGATACTATTTCACGCCGGCGCTTTTTGCACGTGAGGCTTGGGCTTGGGGGCATTGGTCAATACGGTGACAGCCCCGGCAATCACGACCGCCAGACTTAGCCAGAACCAGATGGGGACCAGAGACCAAGTTCCCGCTTCGCTGAGTGAGATGAAGGTATTGATGACAGGTGCGAAGCCGAAGATCAGTGGCATCACGTAGTAGGGTTTGCCACCCGCGTTGAACGCCAGGATCACTCCCAACGCGCCAATCGCCCCAGCCACACCGGCTAGGAACGACCACCCCATGCCGAGCGCGGTCCAACCACCTTCATCGTTGGTGCGCGTATAGATCAGTACCAACGGAGCGGCTACGGCGATGAAAAAGTAAGCGAGTCCCACGCACGCAAACGGACGCAAGCGGCTCCCAGACATTTTTCCTTGGCCAATGTGTAGCATCGGTCCGTACGATCCCCAGCAGACTGCAGCGACGATAATTGACCCCAGGACGCCCCAAAAGTTTACCGCTTTGGACGCTGGAGTGGCGGTTGCATGTGTGGCTGTATGCGACTCTGCGGCTACATCGTCCACGTCAGGCTTTTCGCTATCGATTTCGACTTCAGATGCTTCGGCCTGTGAGGCGTTCTCGGTGAGCGCTTGGACAGTGGCTTCTTTGGCGGTTGCGGCTTTGGCAGGGGCGGGTTTGAAGAACAACACTCCGCCAGCACCTAAGGCTGCCGCGATGACTCCCGCGATGAACATGGGACTGATCTGACTAAAAGTCTTGCTGAAGAGGGCGGTGACAAGCGTATTGACTACTGGAGCAAAGCCGAAGACGAGCGGCATGACATAGATCGTCGAACCACCGTAACCCAGCGCCAAAATAATTCCCAGCGCGCCAATGGCACCCACCGCTCCGGCCACCAGCGAATAAATGCTGCCGCTGAGAGTCCACTTGCCCGATTCACCAGATTTTTTGAGAATTAAGAACGGAATGATCACGGCGATCAAGAAGTAAGCGAGGCCAACGCCGACAAAGGCTCGCAGGCTATCGTGGCTGAGCGCGTTGGCACCGTGATGCAGTGTGGGACCATAGGCGCCCCAAGCAATGAACGTCATGGCGGTGAACAAAAGTACAAATGGGAGGCCCTTCATCGACTCTTTTCAGCTTTCTTCGTGGGGGGAGTGGTGCGAGTAAGCGCACTGGAGGTAGAGTGACTGGCTATACTTGTACCATTTTATACGCTGAACCGACAGTAGTTCAGTTATCGGCTTTTTCGCGAAAACCAGCCCTAATATCACCATGACTAGCACTCGTGAAAACATGACAAGCACAGTTACTTGGCTGGACGAACTGGCGCAGGTCGCACGTCGTGTCGCACCGGCGATCGTGCAGATTCGCAGGCACTTGCATACGCATCCCGAGCTGTCGATGCACGAATTTGCCACCACGCGTTTTTTGTCGGAACGGGTCGAGTCGCTAGGCCTGGAGGCCCGAGTCACCCAACAAAAGATTGGACTGACGTGCGATTGGAACTCTCAACGGACAGCCAATTCCCAGTCGCGAGTTGGCTTGCGCGGAGATATTGATGCCTTGCCAATCCCCACTGCATCGAACGGAGATTATGCCAGCCGCAGTGCGGGGGTGATGCATGCTTGTGGTCACGATGCGCACGCGGCCATGGTATGGGGTGCGCTGGCCATCCTACGAGAACTCGATCTGTCGGGCGGATTACCTGGTCCGGTCTCGGTGCGGGCTATCTTTCAACCTGCCGAAGAGACGAGCGAAGGGGGGCCGCTGATGATCGCCGCCGGGGCACTGGAAGGAATTGAAAGTGTACTGGCCTTGCATGTCGATCCGACCTTGGCAGTTGGGAAAGTGGCGGGGCGTCCCGGTCCCTTCACCGCTGCTTGCGATAGTTTTGACGTCGAGTTGACAGGGCGCTCGGGGCACAGCGCTCGCCCCCATTTGTGCATTGATGCCATCGCGGCGGCAGCATCGTGGATCGGTGAGATGTACGGTCGCGTGCCGCGCATTCACGACTGTCGCGATCCAGCGGTGGTCAGTGTTGGAACTATTCATGCCGGCTCGGCTCCCAACATCGTGGCTGGCAACGCTCACTTGTCGGGGACAATTCGTACCTTCAGCGAAAGTGCGCGGGCCGCTATCATGCAGGAAATGCGCAACGTGGCCGAGGCAACGGAAAAGACCTTTGGCTGTCGAGTTGAAGTGGAGTTCTCATCTTATACTCCCAGCGTGCACAACGATCCGGAACTGCAACGCACGATGATGGAAACAGCGCGTCAATTGTCCGATATCGAGCAGGTGCAGCATATTGAGCTGCCAAGCATGGGAGCTGAGGATTTCGCCTTCTTCGCGCAGCACCGACCGGTGTGCATGATGCGACTGGGGATCGCCGGTCCCACGCTTGGCTCGCACGCGTTGCACACACCCGCCTTCGACATCGACGAGCGAGCGCTCGCCATTGGCGCGCAACTTCTAGCTGCCACAGCCATTCAGCGCTGCAGCATCGGCAGCCCCTCGTAACCGAAGTCGCAAGACTGAACATTTGGGGACAATTGTTCTACTCTTTCGTCAAACGTGAACGCTTACAAAAAAATATATGAAGGTTAGCAAATGCTGTGCATGCACGGGGGCTCGAATAGCGACCAGCGGGATTTGAAGCCAAAACCAAAAAGTCCGAGTGCTTCATATTTTTGCCGCACATTTTTTTGTCGGAAAATCATCGCAGTTAATTGGAAGCGACGGAGGTATTTGACGCGAACGGGAAATGGCCACATCGAAAACGCGTCGTCAAAAAGATGTGCGGCAAAAAGATGAAGCGGCGTGAGCGTTCACGGACTTACTAACAAAGTCATGGATCGCTCCGTCGTTTTCGCGACTGGCCACGTTGGCCGTATCAACTTCAGAGGTCAAAATAGCAACTGATCGGCGGAACGATCAGCGACTATCCATGAGCAGTCTCAAACGCTGCATCTTTCCAACGCTCCAGCATTACTAGCACCGCTTCGGCAGTTTCACAGCCCTTATTCCCCACGTTGCCACCGGCGCGGTGAATGGCTTGCTCCAAGGAATTGCAAGTCAACAAACCAAAGCCGACTGGTTTCCCGGTGGTCATCATTAGATCCATCAGTGCGTTACTCACCGCGCGGTTAATGTGCTGGTCGTGTGACGTCTCGCCGCGAATCACTGCTCCCAAGGTCACAACGGCCACCGTTTCTTGACATGCCAACAACCACTTGGCACCCAGCGCCAATTCCCATGCACCGGGAACCTGCAGCGTCCGCAAATTCGACTCGTTCCAGCCAGCCTTGTTGAGCGTGTCGGTTGCTCCTTCAAGCAATCGCTGGGTAATGTTGGAATTGTAAGTCGAGACGACAATTCCGATTTTGGATTTGGAGTTTGCATCCATCATTATTCGGGCCTCAAACTCATCAGGAATTCGACATTGGTCTTTTTCTTTTCGAGCTGCTCGACCAACTTCTCCATGGCGTCGGGGGCATTCATTTCACCCAGTACGCGGCGGAGCGCAGAAACGCGACGGTGTTCTTCCTTGTCCATCAGCACTTCTTCGCGACGCGTACCACTCTTGTTCAGGTCGACGGCTGGCCAAATGCGGCGATCGACTAAAGTGCGATCGAGCACAATTTCTAGATTGCCTGTCCCTTTGAACTCTTCAAAAATGATGTCATCCATACGGCTTCCGGTATCGACCAAGGCAGTCGCGATGATGGTCAAGGAACCACCCTCTTCGACTTTGCGGGCCGAGCCGAAAAAGGCTTTTGGCTTTTGGAGTGCATTGGCATCCAAGCCACCGGTGAGCAGTTTACCACTCTGTACGCATTCGCTGTTCCAAGCCCTGGCAAAGCGGGTGATGCTGTCGAGGAAAATAACCACGTCGACGCCGTACTCCACCATCCGCTTGGATTTTTCCAGCACCATGTTGGCCACTTGAATGTGTCGCGACGACGGTTCGTCGAACGTGCTGCTAACCACTTCGCAGTTCGGCCCACGAACTTCTCGCTCCATGTCGGTCACTTCCTCGGGACGCTCGTCGATCAAGAGCATGATCACGTAGACGCTCGGGTAATTCTTGAGCACGGCCCGCGCCATCTTTTGCATCAAGATCGTTTTGCCCGCCCTGGGGGGGCTGACAATCAGTCCGCGCTGCCCAAATCCGAGGGGGGTGAACATATCCAGCACTCGCGTTTCGAAGACGTCGGGTTCCGTTTCCAGAACTATCCGTTGATCCGGATGGAGTGGTGTCAGGTCTTCGAAGGTGATTTTGTGATGCCGCGCATCGGGGTCGTGGAAATTGATCGCTTCGACCCTGAGCAAGGCGAAGTAGCGTTCATTCTCCTTGGGGGGGCGGATTTGCCCAGCGACGGTCGATCCGGTTTGCAAACCGAAGCGGCGAATTTGGCTGGGGGAGACGTAGATGTCGTCGGGACAGGAAATATAGTGGTGGCGAAAGCTGCGGAGGAAGCCGAACCCGTCGGGGAGGATTTCCAGCGTCCCTTCGCCAAACATCAGCCCATTGTTCTTCAGTCGCGCCTTGAGGATTTGGAAAACTAATTCGCGTTTGCCCAACCCATCGATATTGACTTTCGCCTCCGTCGCAACCTGTTGCAACTCCGACTCCTCCATGGCTTGCAATTCAGCAAACGAAGATCCCGGCTGAGCATCGTGGTTCGGCTGTGACGGCTCGGTAGCGCTGCTCTCGGCCCTCTCATTTCCATGGCGTCGCGCTTCGTAGGCAATTTCCTCGGCCAACGACATGGGCTCGCGGTCAGAATCGAGCTCGCGGATGCGCTCCTCAACCTCGGGGGTGACATCGGGGGAGCGCGAGCGACCTGGAGTGGGGCGACGATCCTGCCGATCACCGCGCCAACGCCGCGGACGTTGACCATTCATAGCAATACCTAATTTCTTACGGAAAAGACCGAGCAGGAACAGGCTCGGGAGGTGGGGATTTTAGACTAGAGTCCAACACTTGTCTGGGATTTGCGATTCGCAGGTGGGACGAGCTTGCCAGCAAACTGCAAAACGAACCAACGGGGATAGTTGATGAGGGGAGCACACACGCCTTGTGGCTGAATCTGCTACTAGTATAGGCGCGAAGCCAGTCGGAGAACAGCAACCATTTTGTCCTCCCCCACTGCCCCCCCGCTGGATTTTGCCAAATCCAGCGCCAGCGGCAACGTGCTGGTGACAGTTGCACTACTATCGGCTGTCTATTCACCGTAGACCATATGGGTGTTCGACAAAATAAAAATTCCAACCGTTTGCTGAGTTGCGCGAAAGTCGCCGATCAGTGGTTTTCGTGGCAGGCAAAGCGGAAGCGGCGACTAAATCAAACGACACACAAGCGACTGGCCGGCGGAGCGCTCAGCGACTAACCAGCACTTTTCCAATGGGTTGCGTTTCGGGCCAATAGGAGAGGACATACGTATTGCGACCGTCAACCACATTGACTGGGCAGGGAACGCCCGTGGCGACGGGGCGTCCGCCACTAACTGGCTCCAACGTGAGTTGGTGAAGACCCGCAGGTAATTCCAATCGCAGGACTTGAATTTCCCTCGGGAGCAGTCCCCAACATCGCGTGTCCGCCGACTCTGTCGCTTCCCACAACACACCCGCAGCGTCCATGGCCAGGGAGGCGATGGAAGTATCGACATTCAATTGGTCCTTGGCGGCCACCACGGCCCCTTTCTTGATGACGCGCCGCGCGACGGTACGCGCCATGACCTCCGGCAACTTGGCGGCGTAGGTTTCGCTGGCCAGTTTGTGGATGTCTGTGATGGGGAGGGTAGTCGAGACGGGTCGTCCATCCACGGCGACCCCCAACAATTCAAACGGCTTGGCGGGTGAGACAATTTGTGGGATTTTTATCGGAGCCAACGTGGGAGGAACTGAGTACTTCCCCAATGCCGAGACGATACGATCGGCGATTAGCAGCGCTTCCTGCGTGGCCCGTTCTTCGACTTCGATTTTGTAAGGCCCACGTCCCACCATGGCGATCACCATCACCACCCCATGCCCAGGTGGACTATGCACACCATGGGTCACACGCTGCACATCGGCCTCTAACCAATCAGCACCGGGGAGCAGTGCCGCCGCAAGTTGGTAGCCGCGCAGTGCGTCGTCGTAGCTATTCAGCGTCGCTTCGCGGATGACTCCTCGCAGATAGGGGGCGACCGGCGGGACGCAATACTCTTCGGGAATCGCTTCGCCCCAACGCGACTGGGCGGCGATGCGCAACTGTTCTTGCTTGGCCAGCGTCTGCAGCGAATAGCTCTCGGCGTCGGTGCCGTCCTGCATTAGGCTCGACAGAGTCAGCATCACGCGCAGCAATAGTTTTTCGTAGTCCTCGCCAGCGTAGGCCCGACGCTGATCGTCCGTCAACACCGCCGCCGCCGCCTCGGCCAAGCTCTTGTGCTCCATGTCGTCGAATTTGTCGCGGACCGCGCGCAGTCGTTGCTCAGCCTCTGCGGGTTTGCCTTGCAACAAGTCGACCATCGCCAAGTCGAGCTCAGCGACACTGGCATCACCGTAACGCTTGCCAGCCAACTTGATCAGTTGCGTTTGAGCTTGACTTAAGTCATTGGTGTAGAAGGCGTGTCGTGGTGCGACCAAACGCTGCGCGTGGGTTGAACAACCGGCACAGACCGACAGCCACACGCCCAACAGGACCATCGCCAGCGGCGCGGTCAGTCTGATCTGTCTGTAGATGTTAGACACGGCTCCACAACTTCCCAGTCGAGCGACTAGTGGCCCGCTGGAAACAGACTGTACTTCGCCAGCTTGCCCAGTGGTGAACGGTGGTAGCCCTTGCGAATCGTGGCGTCTTCTTTAACGTACGCTCCCGTTCGCGTGTCGACCATTTCCAGGGTCAACAAGTAATCGCGCTGCGACGAATTGTTGCGTTCCGTAGTACCGCTGGTCAACGTCGCGTAGAGCAAGTAGTCAACCGGCTGCCCATCGCGCTGCAGCACGGCGGTGAACAGTTGCATGTTGCCCGGTACTAGCAACGAGTCGGGGCGGAGCCTGGTTTCATGCAAGGCTGAATCGACCATGCGGCGGCTGATCGCTTGAAACGTACCCGCGCGATTGACTTCAGTATCGATGAGTTGATAGATCTGCTCTTTAAAATCTCCTAGCTCCTCAACGCTTTTGTTTTCGACCCCCACAAAGCAGACTCGGCTGGGCATTGGCATTCCATCGGGACCATAGGAGGCCGAAGCGGGAGCCACTGCGCAGCCTCCGAGCAGCTTGGCCACCGACTCCTCGATCAAGGGCTTGTAGACTTCGCTCCCAGCCGCATGGCTACCAACCATGTCGGGTGCGTCCCCCTTCACTAAATGACCGTATTGATAGCCACGACAGCCACAGCATGCGATGGCGACCGTGGTGGCAATGAAGATGCTTCGCGCGCAGCGCTTTCCAACGTGTTGGTGTACGCTACCGATACTCTTGAATGCCAAAGTCATCATCCTTGATTCCTTTTTTCGCCAGTTAGGGACGGTGCCGTTCAGTACCGAACCGTTTGATTTTGTATCGTATTGGCCCCATCAACCGCAATACAAGTGGGTTGCTCCTGCCGGGAGCGACAGCGTATTATTGGGTCGCTCGCTATCGCTAGCATTTCCACTTGTCGTTGGTTTTGAAACTTTGCAAGTTTGAATTGCATGGGAAGAGTTAGGGTGGCACTGGCCTAGCCAGTGATAAACGAAGCGTATTTCTCTGCCTCGAGTTTTTGTTGTCCAACACATCGAAGTAACCGAGGTCAACACCACTGGTAATATTCCAATGAGAAGAATTGATCGGGCCGCCTATTGCACTCCTCAGAGAGCTCCATTGGGAAGACCAATGATTGGGCGAATTCATTACTTCGGGCTCTTAAGGCATGCCACAGCGCTTCCAGCTCACATCCTTCGACAACACTGGCCATGCCAGTGCCACCCACCCCATCAGCTTTGCTAGCAAATTAATGCCTGTACATGCAGCCGTGCTGTTCAACCCTACATCGGTCCAATGAGAGCGTAGCATTGAACTAAAGACTGCTGAAGCTTTCCAAAGGCAAGACCATTATCTTGCCATCACCCATGCGACCGCTACGTGCCACGTCGTTAACGCGTTTGAGCACTTCTTCGACGCGAAAGTCTTCGACCCACATCGTGATCTCAACTTTGGGTAGGAAGGTCAAGCTGTAGTCGCTATCCGAATAATTCTCCAGATAGCTTTTCTGGCGACCGAACCCTTGAACTTCGCGGACCATCAGTGCCTCTAGCGGAGCCAATCGCAAATTGTCGAGCACGCGTTGGGCCAAGTAAGGTCGAACGATGGCAATGACTTGCTTCATGAGAATTGAGCCGGTGAGTTGGTTTTCGCTTCCGTCCGGTTTGTCCGGGCGGAGCGTACAACTGGCAGCTACCACACACTAGGAAGCGTGCCATTTCGATCTCCGCTTCGGGCTTGTCCTGGCGGAATCAACGACTATTCGCTACGTCCGCCGGGACAAGTTCAATACCAAACTTTTAGCAATCCAGGCTAAAGCCAGGGCTCACCGCAGCGTGGCATTGACCACTCAGGATTTCTTGCGTGGCTTTTTGCTTTTGACATGGGGAGGCACGTTGCGGAACTTTTTGAATGGGCGTTCCGAACGATCATCGCCACTCGAGCCATCGGAGCCGGTCAATAATTTGATCCGTAATTGCTTGCCGGACACCCACGTTTTCTGTAGGACTTGAAACACCTCGCGGGGCATCCCTTCGGGCAAGTCAATCGTGCTGACGTTCCCTTGAATATCGATTTGCCCAATATCGGAACCAGCGATCCCCGCTTCGTTAGCGATTGCTCCGACGATATTCGATGGTCGCACACCATCAACTCGGCCAACTTCGATTTGATAGCGTTGCATGCCGTGGCGCGGAGGTCCAGCAGTGCGACGACGCGCTCCATCGCGGGAGCCACCTCCATCGCGGGATGAACTATAATCGTCTCTACTGCGGCCATCTCGCTGCGGGTGCTCGTCGCGCTGCGGGCGCTCGCCGCGAGATTCAAAGTTCGCCGATTTCGGAAGATCACTGACCAACAGTGTTTTTTCCCCTTGCGACATTTTAGCAAGTGCAGCGGCCACCATCTCCAGCGTCTGGCCCGTCTCAGCAGTAACTTCTTCGACCACTTTCTTGAAGAGACCCAAGTCGCCGCTCTTGAGAGTTTCGCTGATTTGTGACTTGAAGCGCTCGATCCGCTTAAGGTTGATCTCCCGAGCGCGAGGTGGTTCGACGACAGTGATCGGTTGGTTGGTAGCCCGTTCGATCAATCGCAACTTGCCGCGTTGGCGGAAAGTCAAAAAGATCACCGCTACTCCACTACGTCCAGCACGACCGGTCCTTCCGATACGATGCACGTACGATTCGCTGTCGTGCGGCAAGTCGTAGTTGAAGACGTGACTGATGCGCTGGACATCCAAACCGCGCGCGGCCACGTCGGTGGCGACTAAGATATTGAGCTTGCCCGATTTCAATTGATCGACGGTCCGCTGTCTGCGGAGTTGCGGCAGATCGCCATTCAGGGCGGCTGCGGACAGGCCGAGTGCGCACAAGCGTTCGGCGACAGCCATCGTCGAGTCCTTGGTTTTGGTGAAGACGATCACGCCGTCGGTATCTTCGGCTTCCAGCATCCGCGCCAGCATCTCAGGCTTGTCACCTTCGTTGACAAACACGCAACGCTGCTCGATCGATTCGGCGGTCAGACCCTTGCGACGAATGGTGACGGTGGCTGGTTCTTTTAGGTATTGATCAGCAATGCGTCGAATGGGCTGCGGCATGGTGGCCGAGAAGAGGGCGATCTGTTTTTCAGCCGGGGTATTCGCCAACACGAACTCAACGTCCTCGAGGAAGCCCATATTGAGCATCTCATCAGCTTCGTCGAGCACCAAGCAGCGGATGCCATCCAGATTCAATGTGCCACGTTTGATGTGATCGAGCACGCGTCCTGGTGTCCCGACCACCACATGCACTCCTTGACGGAGTGCGCGAAGTTGTGGTTCGTAGTCTGCGCCACCGTAGATGGCTGCAATTCGCAGCTTGGGCATGCACGCCCCGTAGGTCTTGAACGACTCAGCCACTTGGGTCGCCAACTCGCGCGTCGGTGCGAGGACCAGTACTTGTGGCTTGGATCCTTGCATATCGAGCCGCGACAGAATCGGGAGCGCGAAGGCGGCCGTTTTACCGGTCCCTGTTTGCGACTGGGCCAACACATCCTGTCCGTCCAGCATGTGCGGAATGATTTCCGCTTGCACTGCCGTTGGCGAAAGATAGCCCGACATCTGCACCGCCAATTGCACTTCTTCGCGCAGTGGGAGATCGCGGAACAGGAGCGTATCAGGGGAAGGGAGTTCGGAAGCGATTAAGTCGGTCGGTACGTCGAGCACAGTTGTCGTCATCGGGGGAGCTAACACTTTACATTGAAGGGCACTTGACATCGATCTGCACGGGTGCCGGGCACCCTGTTCAAACAGATCGGATTACAAGAAAGGCCCAAAAGCGGTAGATACCCACACGGCGTCCGCCAAATGTGATGCGAGGTCTTAAGTTGCCTCGCCTTGGGCTGTTCTTTGTCGTTCGCTACACAGATTACCCCAGCCGAAGCACGTTCGTAAGGGCAAATTTGAACATTTTTCCTGGTTCCCAGGCTCTACCTGGCAACGAGGGCTTTCACTTTGAAGTATTGGGCATTAGATCCGTGGCTGCGCTGACCATGGCAAGTATTCCAGTGGCCAGGGCCTCGCGCGCATCGGGGTAGAAGGCTGGGGAATGCAACGAAGGGGGTTGCTGCCCAAGCTGCTCGAAGCGGGCCAGTCGCACTGGATCGATGACTCCCAAGCGAAACATCACAATCGGCACGCCGGCCAATCCAAACTGGCTGAAATCTTCTCCTCCCATGACTGGCTCCATCGGGAGCACATTTTCGGAGCCGAGCGCCAAACGCAGACTATCCGTCACTTGGGGGGTCAGTTCGGCATGATTCTCCAGCGCCGGTGTCCCTTCGGAAGTGGTGATCTCTGGTTCAGGCGCTCCGTAGGCTTGAGCCACCGCCAGTGCTTTGCGTTTAATGGCGGAGAGTAAGAGAGTGCGGACTTCGTCGGTGTAACTGCGGACCGTTAGCTGCAGGTGGCAACTATCGCCAATGATATTGTGCTTGGTGCCACCATGGATCGAGCCGACCGTTACCACCGCTGGCTCACCTGGCTTCACTTCGCGAGAAACGATCGTTTGCAGTGCCATGACCAATTCGGCCGCTTGTGCAATGGGGTCGATCGTGGTCTCCGGTGCCGAACCGTGCCCCCCTTTTCCCTTGACAGTTATATCGACCGAATCGACATTGGCCAGCGAGAAACCTGGGCTAAGGGCCACTTGTCCCGTCGCGGTTTTGCTTTCGCAGTGCAGCGCCAATGCGTAATCGGGTTTTCCAAAACGCGTGAACAGGCTGTCGTCGAGCATCGCGCGAGCGCCCGAGCCCCGTTCCTCCGCCGGTTGTCCAATCAACATCAGCTTCCCGCGCCATTCGTCGCGATGTTCGGCCATGTATCGTGCCACGCCGATGAGACTGGTCATATGGATATCGTGCCCGCAGGCGTGCATGACACCCGAAGTGGCTCCCGAGTCGGTAACCACCGTTTGCTGCGATGCGTAAGGGAGATCGGTCGCTTCGGTGACAGGGAGCGCATCGAGATCGGTTCGCAACATGACGAGCGGGCCTGGGCCGTTTTCCAATAGTGCCACGACTCCGGTCCCGCCGACTTTCTCCGTGACGGTGAACCCCGCCTCGCGCCACGTTTGGGCGATGAGCTTGGCAGTCTCTACCTCTTGAAACGAGACTTCTGGGTGTTGGTGCAAGTAGATATAAGTACTCAGCAGATCTTCCATTTGGTCGGCAATCCAAGCGCGACGGGGCGAAGGTTCTTGAGCTCGCAACGCGTCAATTGTGAAGCTGCACCAGCCAAAGAGGATCACCCAGCAGCAAACTCTCAGGATGCGGTGTATTGATCGGTGATGTGTTGTGTAATATTGATGCATAAGTATTTTCCATTGCGAGTCATAGAAACTGGGGTGGCACTGGCTGAGGCCAGTAGCTCCCCTTGAGGAACTCAACTTGATTTTTGTAACTGGTGGTACGGGGCTGTTGGGCAACAGCATCGTGCGAGAATTATATCATCGAAACGTGCCGACGCGGGTGCTGTGCCGCCGGGGAACCTCGCGAACTCCCTTCGAAGACCTGCCGGTCGAAGTCGTCGAAGGGGATCTCGATAGTCGCGACGTTTTGGACGCGGCCATGGTTGGCTGCACGGCGGTGATCCATTGCGCGGCGATGATCCATATCGGCTGGCACAAGCTGGCCCAATCGCGACGGGTCAACGTTCAGGGGACAGAGCACATCGTCGAGGCCTGCTTGAAACATGGGAAGCGTCTCATTTATGTTTCGACCGTCGATACTCTTCCTGCCGCGCGCAGTTTATCGCAGCCCATCGACGAACGTGGACAAGGGGGCGTCCCCAAAACGAAGTGCGCCTATGTGACTAGTAAGATCGAAGCAGAACAGGTAGTCCGCGCGGCGATCCGCACGCAGGACTTGGATGCAGTCATCGTACAACCTGGTTTTATGCTTGGCCCCTATGACTGGAAGCCATCGAGTGGACGGATGTTCTTGGAAGTGGTCAAGGCGCCAATTGTTGCGGCTCCGTCAGGTGGCTGCAGTGTGTGCGATGCGCGTCAGGTAGCCAGTGCCTGTGTGACTGCGATTGAATCGGGGAGGCGTGGTGAGGCTTATGTTCTGGCGGGAGAGAACCTGAGCTATCGCGAACTGTGGCGACGCATGTTGGAAGTGGCGGGACGAAAGAAACGAGTCTTTCGATTGGGACCAGCCGTTAAATTGCTAGGACCGGCGATGGACCAAGTCTTCCGCTGGTTACCGATCAACGAAAGGGATATCAACGGTGCGGCCCTCGCCATGGGGAGCTTGTATCACTACTACGATTCAGCCAAGGCTCAGCGCGAACTCAACTATCAATCCGCTGTCACCCATCAATCGCTCACCGAGATTTGGGAGTGGTTGAGCAACACGCATGCTTGAATCCTCTGCCAGTCAGTCGAGTGACTTTAATGCGTTTTCTATTGACCACTTCAACATTGCGCGATAGCTTGAATGGTTGACGGTCAGTTACAAGCATAAAACTTTTCACGATTGGTATTGAGGCTCAGCGATGACGATTACGCGTGTTGGTTCGAACGATGCATACTCAAATGGATGGGAAACTGCTTTCGGTGGCAAGAAGCGACAGCCCGCAGCGGCCAGTAGCAAGAGTGTGGCCAGCAAGTCGACAACTGCCACCAAAGGTAAAGCGGCCAACAGCGCGACCAAGGTCGCCAAGCTGAGCGACAACTCCGCTGGTGGTAAGAAGAAAGGTGCGACGTCCAAACCGGCTGCTAAGAAAGTCATATCCAAAAAACCAAACGCCAAGAAACCAACCGCCAAGAAGTCCGGAGCCAAAAAAGTAACTGCTAAAAGCAAGGCCTAGGTGGCTCTTTCCAAGCTACCCCCGAGCCCGAGTTTTCGAAGTGAGCGGCATGGTCGCTAGCCCATCGGTTTTTGCTCTGGAATGTCAAGGTTTATGCACCGCTGGGCTAGCGCCCATGCCGCTCACAGGACCTTGTCCCTGCGGCATTTGGGATAATCCCGAAATCGGTGAGGAATAATGACGCCATTATTACTGTATAGTTGCGACTAAGCCTCACCGCCGTGTTTGCTTAGTGCCTCTCACTCACCCGCCTCCACCCAAAGGATACCAACCATGCAGCGCAAGCTCGATCGTCGGCAGATTCTCAAGGCAGCAACGTGGGGGTCGGCATTCACCATCATCCCTAGCTCAGCGTGGGGAGCCAATGAGCGAATTCACTTGGCCGGGATTGGCGTGGGTGGCAAAGGGGCTGGGGAAGTCAGTGATTTGACTGCGGCCGGAGCTACCTTCTCTGCGCTATGTGACGTGGATGCGACCCGTGCTGCCAAGTCATTTAAGAACAACCCTAAAGCCAAGATCTATACCGACTTTCGCGAGATGCTCGATAAAGAAAAAGGGATCGACGGAGTGACTGTCAGTACTCCCGATCATACGCACGCAGTCGCCTCGCTGGCTGCCATGGCGCGCGGTAAGCACGTCTATTGCCAAAAACCGCTGACCCATACGATTTATGAAGCGCGCCTGATGACCGAGGCGGCGCGGCATTACAACGTGAGCACCCAAATGGGCAATCAAGCCCACGCGGGAGAACCGATTCGACGAGCGGTTGAGTTGGTGCGAGCGGGAATCATTGGCCCGGTCCGCGAAGTTCACTGTTGGACCAATCGCCCGATTTGGCCGCAAGGGCAAAGTGCGCTGGAGCAATCCAAGCTCAAGGCGGCGATCCCCAAGCCAGCCGATTTGGATTGGGATTTGTGGCTGGGTCCAGCCGCTGAGCGCGAATTCAATGCTAGTCTGCTCCCGTTCAGTTGGCGCGGCTGGTGGGATTTTGGAACCGGCGCGCTGGGGGATATGGCTTGTCACATCATGGATATGCCTTACTGGGCGCTCGACTTGGGGAGTCCCACGTCGGTGGTGGCCGAATCGGGTGGTGCCACCGCGCAAACAGGTCCCGATTGGTCGACGATCACCTATCAGTTTCCGTCCCGAGATCACGTGGGGGGAGGCACAAGTGGGGCCAGCGTGGGACCGGTGGCCAGCGTTGCACAACCGCCAGTCAAATTTGTATGGTACGACGGCCAGCGCGACGGAACGGCCAACGCGCCACACGATTTGTTAGCTCAAGCGGCTCGGGAAGCGATGGCCTCAGGCACCGATCCAGAACCCAATGATCCGAAGGGGAAAAACCGCAAGCCACGCGAAGGGGTTGATTCGCCAGCGCGCTGGGATTTGATCCTGGTCGGCGATGATGGCCTGCTGCTTTTCAATCGCAACTCTGTGAAATGGATCGTGACCCCCGCGGCCCGCTCCGAAATGGCTGCCAGTGTCCCTAAGTCTCTACCTCGCGTCGAGAACGAAGATGCCGAATGGTTGGCGGCCATGCGTGGAGAGGGACCAGCCCTGTCGAATTTCGACTACGCGGGACCGTTCACGGAAGTTGTTTTGCTCGGCAACCTAGCAGTGCGTCTGGGGAAGAAAATTGCTTGGGATGCAAAAGGTCTCAAAGCGACTGGGCTTCCCGAAGCCGATGCACTGATTCGCGGCCAGGTTCGCGACGGCTGGGATTTGCCTCTCCCCAAATAACTAGTAGTGGTCCATTTTCCTTCGGATAGCTTGTTCCGGAGGTCATCTTCGACTTTCGTCAGACTGGGCGGGATTCTTGCCCAGTTAGCTTTCTGGGAAATCTTTTTCTTTTTTCCCCCAGCCGTGACCGAAGGTGTCACCAGGCGCTGCCACAAAGGAGGCCACTCAACGGCATTCCACCCAATGCAGCATGTAATGCTAGCATTGAGTAGAATGGAGGCTGACTGCTCAGGAAGGGGAACGAGCCACCATGCTACCACTGAAGAAATCTACTCAGCCCGCCAAACCCTTAAGTTCTGTCCGTTCTGAAATCCCTCGTTCCCAGGCTCTGCCTGGGAACGCACTGCACGGGAGGCTCCGCCTCGTCTGCCAAGCATTAGCAGGCGGAGCCTGCAAGACAGTGGGTTCCCAGGCAGAGCCTGGGAACCAGAAAAGTGGCCGGGACTTACGGGGTTTGGCACTAGCGCCAAAACGGCTAACATCAGAACCGTTACCCAATCAGGCGACCAAACAGCAGACGACGGAACAGTTGGCTGTGCTGCAGCGGCTGGCCCAAGAGATCGAGCAGCTCGAAACGTCTGGTCGGTCGGCAGCCGCTCAGGCGAAGATCAGCAGCGCAGGGTGCGCGGCGCTTGACGCCCTCTTGCCCGCTGGGGGCTATGCGGCTGGAAGTGTGGTCGAGTACTTGCGGACCACTCCGGCATGTGGGGCTAGCACATTGGCTTGGGGGGGGGCGGCGGCGGCCATGCATTCTTCAGGTGGTTTTTTGGTCGTAGTGGATACGCAGCATAATGTTTTTCCACCGGCTCTGACCAGTCACGGTATCGACTTGGGTAAAGTCATTTTTGTTCGCCCGCAATCGCAGGCCGATGCGTTGTGGGCTGTCGACCAAGCCTTGCGAACGTCGGCTGTGGCGGCTGTCGTGGCTGAACTGGAGCGAATCGACGATCGCTCTGCCCGCCGCTTGCAATTGGCCGCCGAGTGTGGGGGAGGCTTGGCTTTGCTGCTGCGGAGTGCGGCGGCGAGGAAACAACCCAGTTGGGCGGAGGTGCAGTGGTTGGTGCGTAGCGAATCGGCCAGCCAGCGCCGCTGGTGGATGCAACTGGCTCGCGTGCGTGGTGGCAGGGCTGGCCAGAGCGTCTGCTTAGAAATCGACCCTTTGACTGGCCAACTAACCCTCGCTCCACTCAACACTCCACTCCACAGGAACAGCCATGGAGACTCGCCCCACCACCTCCCCGGTCCATCCCAGGGTGCTGTGCATCTGGCTGCCCAACTGGCCCATGCAACGCCTCAGCAGGCAACTGAACGGGCAACTGAACGGGCTCCCCACGACCGACCCAGCCCCCCACGGCGCGCTGCGGCGAGCTAAGAGTGTTCCCCTGATCTTGTCGGCCCGCGATGCGCGGCGCGGGCAGATCGTGGCCGCCGTCAATCTGGCGGGACGACAAGCAGGTTTGCGCCCCGGCATGCGTCTGAGCGAAGCCACCGCGCTGGTCGACGCGGAAGTTCACCAGCATGATCCCCAGGAGGATATCGAAGAACTGTGTGGGCTAGCTGAACAAGCGCAGCAATTCAGTCCGCTGGTGGGACTAGAGCAACTCGATAAAAAAACATGGGCCGGTCGCACACTACACCAACCCGAATGTCTGCTGTTGGACGTGACCGGTATCGCTGGACTGTTCGGTGGCGAAGTCGAACTGCTGGAAGCTGTCTGTCAGTGGCTGAGCGGTGAGCAGTACTTTGGCTGCGTTGCCATGGCCGGTAGCGTGGGAGCTGCCTGGGCGCTCGCCAACTATCAACTGCGAACACCTGTCGCACCAGGCAAGAGCGACCCACAGGTGGAAAATGGCTTGCCAACCTGTCGCTACTGTCGGGCTCTGCTGGGTGAAGATCAGTCGGCAATTGCCCACTTGCCACTCGCTGCGCTCCGCGTGGCACCTGACACAGTGCAGTCCCTACAGCGATTGGGGGTTCGCAACATCGGACAACTGGAGCAATTGCCACGCGGCGGTTTAGCCACGCGACTGGGAGAACAATTGCTCGCCCGCTGGGATCAAGCTGCGGGGCGTCAGCGGGAACCGATCATTACTCTACACGCTTCGCCCGATTGGAACTTGACTCAGACGCTTGAGTTCCCGTCGGGGGATCGGTCGACGATGGAAGAGTTGATCCGCCGACTGGCTGGACAATTGGCGGAACGACTTCAGCGGCGGGGAGAAGGCGTGCTGCGGATTGTGTGCCGTTTGGATTTGGTCGAGTCGCCGCCGCTGGTAATGCAGCTCGGTCTATTTCGTCCCAACAGCGACGCGCAGCATTTGCAAATGCTGTTGGCCGGGCAACTGGAACAACAATTGCGCGGCAGCCAATTCAGCAGAGGCGGACCGCCACCGTTGTGGCGCGTCAGCTTGCAAGCCACCCTGACGGCTCCGTTGGTGTGGCGTCAGATCGACCTGTTTGAGGCGGGGGAAACGGTCAGTCGGCAACAGCTCGCGCGGTTGGTCGATACACTCAGTAGTCGCTTGGGACGCAAGCAAGTGCTGAGTGCGCAGGTGCAGCGCGAAGCCCAACCGGAGCTAAGCTGTACCTTTCAACCACTGACCGGTCGTCGCGTCGACGGCGGTGAACAGGATACGGTTCGCAAGCTCAGCTCACGCTTGTCGCGACAGCGTGGCGAACCGTCGCGCGATGATCCGCAACGCCGTCCAAGCCAGCTCTTGTCACCGCCATTGCAAATCCAAGTTGCCGCCGAGTTCATCACAGACGAAGCATCGGTCGGTTCATCACCCCATGGTGGTTGGGCCGCTTGTCCCGCTCGTTTTCAGCATCAAGGTCAGTGGTTGGAGATCGTGGAAGCGACAGGGCCGGAGCGATTGGAAAGCGGGTGGTGGCGTGGTCCCAGCGTCCGCCGCGATTACTACCGAGTCGCCACGCGGCAAGGGGGCTGGTGGTGGATCTTCCGCGATTTGACGAGCGGTATGTGGTATCTGCACGGTGCCTTCGATTGAACACGTGTGGAGGAGTGAAGGAGAGATGGAGTCAGGGGTGGCACTGGCTGTGGCCAGTGGAGTCGAAGGAGTTGAGCTTGAGCACCCCAAGTTTGAGTTGAGCGCTCGAAGTAATGAATTTCGAATGCCACAGAACGATCCAGCAAAGGGGCCCTGAGTGGCTCTGGCTGGGCCAGGGATTGTCGAAGCACGTAGTCTCGCAGCGCATGGGGATTCGCTAAGCTCTCGAAGTAACGCAGTTCGGCTCGCGCTAAAACCGTTCCAGGGACGACCTATATTCACTTCTGCATCCATTCGCCCGGACTAATTTTCAATAACGGATACTTGAGTTCAACCCATTCATTACTGCGAGCGCTTAAAGGCGTTTTCCGCGACTCCAACTCAATTCCTTCGACACCACTGGCCTCAGCCAGTGCCACCCACTCCACTCCTTCACTTTAAGGGGCGTCGTGTTCGCCTGAGACTTGTCCGGGGGACTGGGGAGCGACTCCAGTGGGGCTGTCAACGCGTTGCAGATAGTGCGGCGGGACAATCACCCCTTCGGATCGGCCCTGCGGTGGCAACTCCGATTCGCTCGCTTCATAAGCGTCATCGTAGCGCGACACATAACCCGGTGCCTTGGCACGCTCTAATTCCAAATGGTACTCTTCAACGACATGCTGTTGAATCATGTCACGGCACGATTGATTGATCGGATGGGCCACATCGGCGTACAGTTTATTCGGAACTTCGTCCTCACCGCCGCCACTTCCGCCACCGCGATTGTCGCGTACGCGCGACCCGCAGTTGTTGCAATAATTGCTGCGAATATGGTTCTTGTTACCACATCGCGCACAGCGATTGGAGAGTTTGCGACTGGGCATGGCCACAAACGGGCCATGGCTCCCTTCGATGATCTTTAGATCGCGAACGACAAAACAATTGTCAAACGTAATCGAACAGAAGGCGCGCAAGCGATCCTCCGATGCCTCCATCAATTTGATTCGTACTTCGGTGATGACCACTGCTACTCGCCCCCATGCAAAGAGCCTAACCAAAAAGGTGTCTGACACTCTTCGGAAAGACACATCAACTTTATAAAACGATTGGCCCCAAAGTGTCAGACACCTTTTTTGTTTGGCTCTTATGCGTCTTGATGCTCAATCGAGTCTCCGTACCAAGCCTTAGCCGAATAGACCCTCAATAGCCCACACTCTGCTGCGGCGTGTCGGACACGCGCCTCGCAATTCGAATCGCTAGACAAAGCAAAGCAGCTCGACCCGCTCCCCGACATGGCCGCCAGTGGCGCGCCACAAGTGGCAAATAGTTTAAGTTGCCGATCGATCCAGTCCGTCAAACCCGACGCAGGAAATTGTAAAGCATTGAATAGCTCCGCGCCAATCTTTTTGGGCTCCCCAGTTTCACAAGCGGCCACAATTTCCGAAAAACTATGTTTCTTTGCGGTGTTTACGTAGTTCAGGTAAACCTGTTGGGTGGAGCAACCGATTGGCGGATGGGTTACCAACATCTCCAGTGGCGGTTGCGCGGCGATCTGTAGACACTTTTCACCACGCCCAGTGGCGAGTGCCAATCCGATCTGCTGTTCATCTCCGAGAAAGAAAGGGATGTCACTCCCAATGCTGGCACAAATATCATGCGCCAGGGACCGATTCCACTTGTCCCAACCAAGCAGGCTGGCCACTACGGCGGCGGCAGTATCGCTGCTCCCACCACCGAGCCCGGCTGCGGCCGGTATCGATTTCGTTAATTCAATTCGACAACCACGTCGAGTTCCCAACGCTTGTTGCACTTGCCGCACTCCACGCACCGCTAGATTGCGTTGGTCAGAGGGAATATTCCAAGCTGGATCATCGCGTTGGAGCGGATTAGTGGAGAGCGCATCGGGGAGTCGCAACTGGAAATCGACCTCGCCTCCCTCGGTGGCTTCGAAGGAGAGCCGATCGAATAGCGAAATGGGACACAGCACGGTTTGCACTTCGTGATAACCGTCGCTGCGCTTCCCCAGCACTTCCAGGAACAGATTCACTTTGGCTGGTGCGAGAACAATGATCTTGTCCGCAGTGCGTTGGATAATCATATTGGTAACGTTAAGCTTCGTCGGCAGCGCGGAGGGCTGGCGTAATTAACAGTTCGTGAGGGCAGAACTCGCTTTCTTTGAAATACAACGCCAATTCTCGCGCTGCGCTTTCTGGGCTATCCGAGGCATGGACTAAGTTCATTTGTCGTGAACTGGAAAAGTCGCCGCGAATCGTCCCTGGCGTAGCCTTCAAGCCATTGGTGGCACCGAGCATATCGCGAATCAGACCGATGACATCTAGTCCTTCGATCGCCAGGGCCAGGACTGGGGCGGAAGTAATGAACGACTCGAGGCTCGGGTAAAAGGGCTTCGAGACGTGTTCCGCGTAATGTTGCTTAGACAGTTCGGGCGATACACGCAGCAGTTTCATGGCGACGATATTCAGCCCCTTGGCCTCGAAACGAGCAATGATCTGCCCCATCAAGCGACGTTCTACACAATCGGGCTTAAGCAAAACTAAGCTACGTTCAATCATCGGTTTATCTCCAAGTTGTTTTGGGGGGCATCACGTTTGAGCTTGGGAATTGTGGTGTGTTTGGTTGAAAATGCAATATCGATTCCGAATCTTTCCTCTTTTTGTCGCCCATCTTTCTCGAGGGAATCACTAGCGGACTACTCAATCATTACGGGGGAAGCAAGTGAGTGCGCAGCGCGCTGACATGGTGGATTGAGAACGAATAGGATATCCCAACAGCACCGGTGTTCGCCCCAACTAGTGCTGATACGACCTGGCGGTGGCCAAACACCTAGGCATTCGCGCTACACGGTTAAACAGACCCGTCTGGCGTCGAGGTGGCTGGGCAGCGTCCGACACCGGGTGGTGTCCAAGAACAAAAAACAACGGAATGATTCTGGCAAAAAACAACCCAATTTGCTATTTGTCGCACAGCCCAGGCAGAGCCTGAGAATCAGGAAATTCCGTAAGGGTGAAAACGGTTCGACAAAAAAATGTGCGGCAAAAAGATTAAGAAAGTTCAGGGTGTTTTCGAGAACGGGGTGTCGAAGGACGTTTTTATCTACTGCGCCGAACAGGATCGCACGTACTCTTTCGATGCGACCGATATGCAATAGAATTGACTTAGCATCGTGCGGGAGCTAACTGTCGTAGCTACGTTCGCCAGAACGTCGATTCCCTGCTAACTGTCGTAGCTACGTTCGCCAGAACGTCGATTCCCTGCGGTCTGGCGACCGCAGTTACGTTAAGATCCCCCACTTATTTCCCGCACGATGCTTTGACACTTTCTGCAGAGGGACAACCCCATTTTGAGACCCAGCCCAGGAGAAACGCTTCGATGACCAGTTCGCTCGATCTTTCAGGTTTTGGCATTCATGTCAAGGAAGTAATTCGCAACGCCACCACCGCGCGACTCTACGAAATGGCCATCATCGACCACGACGCAGCGATTGAGTTCACGGGTGCCCTAGCGACCAAAAGTGGTGACAAGACGGGACGCAGCCCGAAAGACAAACGTATTGTGGAGTCGACCGCCACCGCAGATGACATTTGGTGGGGTGATATCAATATTCGCTTGACCGAAAAGTCGTTCATGATCAATCGCCAGCGCGCTCGTGATTATCTGAACACGCGTACCAAACTCTACGTTACCGATGGTTATGCCGGGTGGGACCCACGCTACCGGTTAAAGATTCGCGTAATTTGTAGCAGCGCTTACCACGCGCTTTTTATGCGCAACATGATGATCGTCCCCAGTGATGAAGAGCTGACTGAATTTGGTCGTCCCGATTACACGATCTATAACGCTGGGCACTTCCCCGCCAATCCGTACACGGCCCAGATGACCAGCACCACCAGCGTCGACCTGAGCTTCGAGCAGCAGGAGTTTGTCATCCTGGGGACACAGTACGCCGGCGAGATGAAGAAAGGGGTGTTCACGATCATGAACTACCTCATGCCCAAGCAAGGTGTGCTGTCGATGCATTGCTCGGCGAATGAGGGTGACGCTGGTGATGTGACCCTGTTCTTTGGTCTCAGTGGTACTGGCAAAACGACACTCTCGGCCGATCCGCATCGGCAACTGATCGGCGATGACGAGCATTGTTGGAGCGACGAAGGAGTGTTCAACATCGAAGGGGGCTGCTATGCCAAGGTCATCCATTTGACCCCTGAGAATGAGCCAGAGATTTTTAATGCGATTCGTTTTGGGGCGGTGTTGGAAAATGTCGTCTATGATCCAGGGACGCATCACGTCAATTACGACGACGCCTCCATAACGGAAAACACTCGCGTGGCCTATCCGATCGAGTTCATTCCACGAGCCAAGATCCCGTGTGTTGGGGGGCATCCCAAGAATATTGTCTTCTTGACGTGCGATGCGTTCGGCGTGTTGCCGCCGGTGAGCAAGTTGACCGCCGAACAAGCCATGTATCATTTTGTCAGCGGCTACACCGCCAAAGTGGCTGGCACTGAGATGGGAGTCACGGAGCCCTCCGCTACTTTTTCGACTTGTTTTGGCGCTGCATTCATGGTGTGGCATCCGGCCAAGTATGCGGAACTGCTGAAGGAGAAAATTGAACGCCATGACGCGCATGTGTGGTTGGTCAACACGGGGTGGTCGGGTGGGAGTTATGGAGCCGGACGTCGCATGTCGCTAGCCAATACTCGAGCGATCATCGATGCAATTCACAGCGGCGAATTAGTCGGAGTTGAAACCAGAAATGATCCTTTCTTTGGGTTAGCGGTCCCCAAAACCTGTCCCCGCGTAGATACGGCAATTATGCAGCCCGCGGAAGCGTGGCAAGATAAAGGGGCTTACCAGGCTGCCGCCTTAAAGCTAGCCAAGCTTTTTCACAAAAACTTTGAACAATTTCGTGAACAAAGTAGCCCAGCCATCGGTGCTGCAGGACCGATAGTAGGTATGTGACTGACCGGCGAAGCGATCAGCGACTAGCGTTTGATCGGTTACGGAGTCTAGCAGGAGCAAGGAGGGCTCGAGGGATGAGTGGACATAACGCAAGTCGATCGATAGTGCGCGGAGCCCCGTACTGCGTCGCCGTTCTACTCGCACTGGCCATCTCCGGTTGCGGCGCGAAGCCGTCACCGGATGCAGCCACGGCGTCGAACCCCGCCGCACTTCAATCGCCGGGAAATCAAGCTCAAGCACAGGCCAGCGCCTACGTCGGCATGCGCTGGAGTGGCCCGGACAGGTCGAGTTCCACACCGGAGAAGTCTGCGTCTCCCGCTCCCACCGAAAAATTGTCCACCGCAGAACAGTTGACTGCCGAGACAACGCCCCAAGCTTTTCTGGCGGAAGACTCATCTTCCTCCCGGCAGCCGCCGGCATCCCCGAAAAGAATCACCACTCCAGCGGAGGGGAACTTGGCGGCGGGTATCGGCAACATGGTCGAAGTCTTCTATGCCACCGACCGCTTGCCAACATCGCAATTGATGCCCAGCACATGGCGTACATTCGCACCGGTGGGTGTGGTGTGGATGATCTGTGCGGCGCTGTTCATTGGCTTCAGCGCGGCGCGGAGGTTCACTGCGTTTTGGTTGGTTGGATCTGGATTGGCGATTTGTTTGGGGATGATGGTACTGCACGCGACGATCATTCGCTGGCAGCAGTATTCGCGATTGGCGCGTAACGCCGAGACTCGCTTTTCTTCGGTCCGGGATAGCGCTAGCGGAGACTATCCGTTGCATCTCGGATCGGCTCGCGTCAGTCTCCCGTCGATCCATAAACCGGGGAGGTTTGAGCAGCCGAAACTCTATCAATTCGAATTCGTCGAAACGATCGACAAGCATATTGTGTTGCATAGCCTTCGCGAGCAACCTTCCTCCGCGGCGTGGTTCGATGACTTGTCGAGCATGTCTCAACTGAGTGAGCGTGGCGATAGTTTCGTCTTCATTCACGGCTACAACGTGCGTTTTATTGATGCGCTGAAACGAACAGCGCAACTAGCCGTTGACTTGGAACTCCAGGGACCTGCAATTTGCTATAGTTGGCCATCGCGTGGAGATGTGGTCGCCTACGCTACGGATGAAGCTTCCGTCTCTTGGTCGGCACCACACTTCGAACAATTGTTGCTCGATCTGCATGCCCGCACACAGTGTCGACGTGTGCATGTGATCGCACATAGCATGGGGAACAGGGCCTTATTGCAAGCCATTGAGCGGATTGATAGTCAGCGCTTGGCTGGCAGCAACTCTACTCCGGAAAATGCCGCTGAGCCGAAACTTATCGATAGCCTGGTTATGGCCGCCCCCGACGTCGACTTAGCGGAATTTACCTCGCGCTACGTTCAGCCTTTGCGAAGCGTGAGCCAGCGAACCACGCTCTATTTTTCGGACAGTGACCGCGCGTTGCTGCTGTCTGCTCAATTGCATGGGGCACCGCGTTTGGGATTGCTTCGCGACCACCTACAAGCCTTTGCGGGGATCGAGTCGGTGTATGTCGGCGCGCAGGCGAGTCTCACCCTGGGGCATTCGTACTATGGTGATGATCCAGCGGTCATCGAGGATTTGAAGACGTTGCTGCGCGATGGACAACCGGCGGCCAAGCGCGAATTGTTGAGCAGTGCAACCAATGCCAATGGCGATTCTTTTTGGAAGATCGATCGCAGGCTGCAAGCACAGTTGCCAACTGTGCAAGCACGATAATTTCCTTCGGCCCGAAGATAATTGCTCTCATAAATCGCACGTCGCTGCGGCGGAAGACTCAATTCCAGAACAAAACTTGCAACAACAAAAGATTGCTCAACAGCTAGTTGTCGCACCGCCCAGGCCGAGGGAGTACAACAGTCGTACCTGGTAAGTCTGAACAGCGTTACAGCTCTTGAATCGCCTTTTCGAGACGGCGAATTTGCATGCGGACGGGTTCTAGGTCAGGGTAGACATCGACAGCTCGTCGGAACCAGAATAAAGATTCGAGCAGATCGCCCAATTCGAGATGGCAGTGCCCCAGTCCCACCATCGCGGCATAATGATACTCGTTCAGCTTCAACGCCTGCTTGCAGTCCTCGATGGCTTGACTAATCGAATCGAGTTGAAAGAGTGCCAGCGAGCGTTGATGATAGACTTCCGAGGTTCCGCCACTGGAGTCAATCATCTGTGTGGCGAGGCTAATAGAACGTTCGAAGTTTCCACATTCGTTACAACGTACGATCAGTTCAAGCTGTTGTCGCTCATTGGCTGAGCCCTCGCGTGAGGAGATGGCGCGGAGCGCGTCGTCGACCACCAGCCGCAATTTGCGATCACGATTTCGTAGCAGCGGCCCAAGCACGGCATAAGATCGTGCGTCCCCCAGCAGGCCTAATGCCAACGCAGCGGCGCGACGAGAGTATCTGTCTCCAGATGCAACCAAACGCTGCAGCGTATTGACTGAGTACTTGCGCGCGACAGCCGCGATAAATTGAGCCGTCTCGCCATCATTCAAATAGCGCTGATAGTAGGTCAGCAGTATGGAGTATCTAGTCGCACGCTCTTCCACGGACATCTATCCTGAGCTGAGGGAACTTCAACTGGCAATCTTCGACAACGGGACCGCGTCAAGGAACCGTTCCAGTATAATCAAAGAAGGTCGAACGACAATTTCTAGTCGAATTCGACCGGCCAATTAGTGCTCGATGCGCTGGATCTTATCTCAAATTTGAACCGAGTATTGCACTCAACGGCGCCAGAAAGACTGGTATAAGCTCCCTAATCTGTATATTTTTAACGCCGCAATTCTACTGGATTCCCTATTTTACAATTCAGAGGGAAGTCTAAAAGAAATTATGGAATTCCAAATCGGATGTAGGACACACTTGATGTCCACTGTCACGGGGCGTATCCAGGGAGCGGTTTATTTCCTGTGCGGATTCACTTTTCAATTAGCCTGGATGTCGCTACTTGTCGTTGGGAACAACCCTTCAACTTCATTTGCCGCCGAGCCTGAGCGGCAGGTGCTGCAGGTCGGTGTCAATCTTTTAGAACTCGCTAGCAGTCGCCAAGCGCTGGCCATTTTGAACTCGGACGCACTGTTTCTGTGGGATCAGACACCCTTGCGACAAGGGGTGCAGGAACTGAGCCGCGTACATGGTATTTCCATTTGGCTTGATCGCCGCCTTGATCCAACAAAGTTGGTCAGCACTCCCCCCGTGGCCCATGGCGACTCGTCGCTACAAGCTCGCTTGCGACAAATCGCGACAGCTGTTGGTGGCGAAGTGGGCTTGATTGAAAATGTTGTCTATCTTGGGCCCGTTGGCCAAGCAGTCGCCTTGCAGCGTGCGGCAGTCGAATTGCATGATGCCATCAGTCGAGTTGGCAACAATCGCACCGCACAGTTGCGTCCCTGGCGTTGGGAAGAATTGTCGAGTTCTGCAGATCGACTGGCACAGCTTAGCGCGCAGTGGAAAATCGAAATCGCGCAAGGCTTGCCACATGACTTAGTTCATGCTGGAGAGTTGGTGCAGCCAACTACACTGGCAACACAACTGACGCTGTTGGTCGGCGGCTTTGAGCGTCAAGCAGAGTTGACTGCGGCGGGGCGTTTCGAACTCAAGCCGCTAGAGCGCCACGGCCAGTGGCAAGCCAACTATCGCAAGGAAGATTTAGATCTACGAAGTTTGTCTGAGTTCAAAGCGGAGTATTCAGGGAGCGAGTGCCAGTCGCGTGGCGCGGTGAGCCAAGTTCGCGGCGTTACCGATTTTCATTTGGCATTGCTCAGTGCTGCAGCGGCCGCTCGAGCCGTCGGTCCCGCCGTTGGTCCAAGGGGCAGCGCTGCGCGATGGGGCTTCGAGGTCCGTAATACCAAGGTTGAAGCGGTGCTCAACAATTTAGCTGTGAGCATCGGTTTTGAAGTGCAATGGGACGCAGCCTGTACGCCCGAAATGCGTGCGAAGTTGATCAGCTTTCTAGTCGACGGAGTAACGACTGATGAGCTGCTAGCGAAAGTCGCGCAAGCCAGTGGCCTCAAGATAACACGCGACAAGCAACAGGTGCGAGTCAAGCCCTGAGGCTCGCGGGGGGCCAGCTAGTGTGCGTTTTCTTGCTTGAACACTACCAAGATCGTCCGCAACAGAATGCGAACATCCAGCCACAGTGACCATTGCTGAATGTAACGATGATCGAACTCTATGCGCTTTTGCATTTTGTCGAGCGTCTCGGTCTCGCCACGATAGCCTTCGACTTGGGCCAAGCCGGTGATTCCTGGTTTGACTTTGTGCCGCAGCATGTAGCCGCGAATAAGTTTCCGATAGTGCTCATTGTGCGCCGTGGCATGGGGGCGTGGCCCGACCAGTGACATCGAACCGTCGAGCACGTTGAACAATTGAGGTAATTCGTCCAAAGAGGTGCGCCGCAAGATGGCTCCGACTCGCGTAATGCGTGGATCCCCCTTAGTGGCTTGGACAACTTTGGGGCCATTGTCGCAAGTGCGCATAGAGCGGAACTTCCACACCCAAATCTCTCGTCCGTCTAATCCATAACGGCGTTGGCGGAAGAACACTGGTCCTGGCGAGGAGAGCTTCACCAGCACTGCACACATCAACATGACGGGTGTAATACAGAGTAAGCCTAAACTGGCGGCTAGGAAGTCAAATGTGCGTTTGGTCCAGCCATCGACGCCATACAATGGAGTTTCAAATACACTGACTGCCGGGAGCCCACCAATTGTATTCCATCTCGAATGAAGCAGTTCAAACACGAAAAAGTCAGGGACGATATAGGCGCTGACCGTCGTGTCGGCCAGTTGATCGAGCAGCCAGCGAATGCGGTTTTCGGCGCGCATGGGGAGGGTTACGAAGACTGTATCTATTTCGCCCGCCTTGGCCCGTGCGACCAATTCATCCAGTTTCCCCAGGAAGCTATCTTCCGAGTCGAGTTTCGCCAACCAGCGATCTTTCGAGCGATCGTCGTAGAAGCCGACCATGTTTAGGCCGCAGCCAGGATTGTTTTTGGCGTTGTTTAGCAGTTGAATACCTAGGCCGTTGAGTCCGGCGATGGCGCAGCGGCGTTGTCCGACTCCTCCAGCTACCAGAGCTTCGACGGCGATGCGAAAAAGCATCCGCGAAAGTCCCAGCATCGCGCCGGTGAGAATAATCCAGCTCAACATGCTGCTGCGTGCAAAGTAGTCACCGTGCCGCGAAAAAAAGACCAGCATCGAAAGCAACAGTACCGTGATGAGCCAACTTCCCAGAATCATGACCAAATCACTGTTGGCCGAACGGAGCTGTTCCCCCTGGTAGACGGAGACGAGCTCCGTCACCACGAAAAACAAGCACACTGCCACAGCGATGGCCAGGAACGATTTTTCGCTAGGATATTGACCGGTTAACCACTGACTCAAGAACAGCGTGCAGCTAATAACTACGACGTCGATGAGACGCTGTAGGGCTCCCTGAATGGAACGCGATTGCTGGATCGAATTGCTATGCATGAATCTGGATCTGGGTTCTAAAGTTCGGAGCACGCGACGGCAAATTTAGGTTGGGGGCGATTTACTGTGGGTACGATTTACTGTGGTGCGATTTACTGTGGTGCGATTTCTTCGATGGTTTCCAGCGACACGACACGGCCCCCGATCTCGTAGCACTTGTGGCCTAAACGGCGACAGCGAACGCAGACAGTATTGATCAATCGTCCTTGGAAGCGAATTTGGAATTGCTCTTCGGGATAGATTTGTTGGTGGTACTGCACACCGATTCCGCTGCGTGACAAGTCCTTGATCAGCACCTTGGCGGCGCGCCGCGAGCGATTCTGGAGCCCCACGCGAAGCGAGGCTGGTGTGTGCGTGAGGAGGATATCCCCCACGCTGCGGACCCGTAATCGGGCATTGCGACGGGTCTCATCAGCCGTCGTCGACAGATAGCCCGATTCGTAGAAGAAGGCTTTTAGCTCTTCCGGCAGGATTACCTCCAGCCCCGAGATACCTGTTGGATCTAACGCGCATTGATTAGCTGACGCCAGCATTTGAGCATCTCCGAATCGAACTCTGTGCCATCACCTTTTTCCAAAACTGCCAAAGCCGTTTTGGCGCTCATCGGACTACGATAGGGCCGGTTGGATGTTAAGGCTTCATAAACATCTACAATCGCACATAACTTCGCCCAGGGATGAATCTCCTCTCCCGTGCAGGCCACCGGATAGCCAGTGCCATCCAGTCGTTCATGGTGCTGGTAGGTCATCATTAACTGTCCGAAACTCAAGTCATCGCGCTCGACCAGTTGCGCGAATCCGGTCACGGGATGCTTTTTGATCTCTCTGAATTCGGAATCATCCAAGCGTCCCGGCT
The DNA here is from genome assembly GCA_041741715.1 of Pirellulaceae bacterium. Taxonomy (GTDB): domain Bacteria; phylum Planctomycetota; class Planctomycetia; order Pirellulales; family Pirellulaceae; genus Aureliella. The sequence continues at coordinate 37,882 of JBGSJT010000697.1, forward strand.
TGGTCAAGATCCGCTCGTCGATCTGTAGTTTGCCCAAATCGTGGAGCAAGCCACCGACGGCAATTTCCTCGACGTCTTCGGCAGAAAATCCAAGCTCACGAGAGAGCAGGACGCTATACATCGAGACGTTGGTGCAGTGAGTGAAAGTAGCATAGTCGTGATGCAACACGTTACATAACTGTTGGGCCACGATCGTTTGATCGCCTAACAATTCACAGGTAACATTTCCGAGCTGTCGCGAGGCAGCCACCACGCTATCGGTGTCGCCACTATTGAATTCGTCGTTGAGCACATCGCGCATCACTTCGCTCATGATCGCCACGCGATTGGCGATGGGAGTTGATTCATCGGCCAATAGTTCAGCCCAGTTTTCACGCAAGTAAGACTGATACTTCCCGCGGTCAGATGAATCGATGAATAGTTTGTTAAGCCCTTGAGAGACCAGCGGCATCAGGCGATCGAAATCGGGATACTCAGTAGCGCTGCAAAACAGAACGGCTGGTGAATGCGAATTGGGGCGGAGATATATGTCGATCCCCAGCAACGCGGTGGGAGACAGCGTTGCCATGCTAATCGGGATCAAACCTTCAGATGCGATGACTGGCATGATATGCTTGGGCGTAAAGATATCAGGATGTAATATGACTCTCTACACTAGGCCACGCCCAACCGTTGGGAGGGGGTTTGCGACCAGTTCCTCGGAAAACCCCGGATCTGAATTCGGATTGGTCGACACATTCGCCAAATTCCGCATGCTTGGTATCGGCCAAGGTTTGTATTTAGGTTATTTTGACTGCCAGTGGCTCTGGCCAAATAGGGAGCCAAACGCCCTCACACCCGTTACGGATTGATTCAATGGTTAAGATTCCTCGTCGACTAGACGAACTCGTACCAGCCGCCGCCATGGAAAAATTGCTGGAAGTACTTCAGCAGCCCGATATTTCCGGGCGGGTTCGCGATGCTTTGCACAAAGTGGGACTGCATGACGCTGCGCCACTGGAGAAAGTGCGCGATGCATGGCAGCAGGCGCGCGGCTGGATCGACTCCGTGGCGGAAAAAGTCGTGGGATCTGTTAGCAGTCCACGCCTGCTCAATGCAAGTGGCCAGATGTTTACCAACTCTCTATCCACAATTCCGTGGGGGACCTCCGTAGCCCATGAGTTCGCTAGTACGGTGGTCATTTACCAGTCCCCTGTGGCACTGGCTCGAAAGGGAGAGGAAGTAGCGCGTCGCCATTTGGGTTCGCACACGGTGGCTTGGCTGAGTAGCACCTCCGAGGCGCTGAGGCTGCTGGCTAGTGGCACGGATGGTGTTGACGGCGTAGTGCTTTCGCGGCTCGATGCGGTTCGCATCGCAGGCCTGGGAGACATCCGGAGCATGTTGGCCGCCAGCTCTAACCGGCTGATCGAAGTTGGTGCATCCAACGGCGTGCGCGCCGAGGATTGGCAGTTGGCACTCACACACAAGAAGCAAATCGTGGTCCTAGCTAGCCCCAACAATCTCTCCGCCGTGGATAAACGGCAGCATCGCGAAACCGCTGTCACCGCAGCGCAGCAGAGCGGAGCCAAGGTTATCGAACTGCTGGCCGATGGTGTCATCAACCAAACGCTGGCGGAGCGGTATGGCTTTCCACTCGCGCTGCAGGCGTTGGAGTCAGGTGCCGACGTCGTGGTTTTACCAACTCAACTGTTGCTTGGGGGGCCAGTTGGGGCCATCGTCATCGGCCATGCTGAGATGGTGAATGCGACCCGTTTAGCTGCAGAGAATATCGGTGGGCTTCTGGGGGGGGCAAGTCTTTGGGCAGCCGCATTGACCGTCGACGCTGCTGCAATGTCAGAACCTGAACAATCCACCATCGCAGCGCAATTGTCGGTCAATCCCGAGAATCTGCACAATCGCGCTCGACGATTGGCGCTACAACTCACTGGCCGAGGGGAAATCCGTGATGCTCAAGAAGTGCAACTGAGCACTCCTTTAGGTCCGTCGCCGTGGAATCGCTATTCATTGAGCAGTTGGGGGGTACGGCTGAAACCGAGCGGCTCGCTCAGTGATTTGCTGCGGCAAATTGCGCGGGGCGAGAGTCAACATGGGCTGAAGCTAGAGTTGATTCACGAACCGGAGAGTTTATCGATTAACCTGCGGTTTATTCCCCCGCAGTGCGACCATGAACTGGTGTTAGCGATCGCCGGAGCCGGTGATCAAAACACCCCGTCTCCAACCCCCTGAGCTTGTCGCTGTGAACCTCAGACGCTTCCGAGACTGGCCCTTTAAAAGCCCACACGGCTGGCGTCTGAGGCTCACAAAACATGCAGAACTTTCCTCAGGTTTTGTTTACTATTTAGTCGTCTTCGCATGGAGACGAAAACCGGCTACAATACGCGACTCGATTTAACTTTGCTTGTTTGACCAGATTTTTTGGAGGAGCCAGTACGTGGGAGTGAAGAAGAGTGGTAAAGGTCGCCGTAAGGTAGGACGCAAAAAGAGACGTATGCGCGCAAGAATTCGTCACCGCAAGAAATAATTCACCGTCAGTAAGCTGGTAAGCTATCGCAGGATCGTTGCAGACATCCCCGTCTGTTGCAGATCTCGCGTGTTGGCGACCGCCGAACTTGAGGCCGTTTGCAGTGGTGCGGAATAGTTGGGGGCAACCGAGTTGGCGATCGGCCGCAAACCGCTATTAACGAACCCGCTGCTAGCCAGCGAGGGTAGGATTCGCTGTTGAGCCAGAATGGGAATTGTCACCAGCGGTCTTGGCTGAGCAGCCAGCATGCTCTGCGGCGGCGGTGGATAGATACCGCTCGGCTGGTAAAACGTAGGTTGCGGTAGCTCTTTCGACACAATCTGCTGATGCGTCTGCATTTTCTGAACTGGCTGTGGTACGTAAACGACTTGTTGTCGGGGTGTCCATTCAATGGTCGCGACTTGATTCTGGACAGTCTGTGTTTGAGGCTGCCAAGAGGTTACCGGAACGAATTCGTAGGTTTGAACCGGTGCTCGCAATGGATTCCACCAGCCTCTAATTCTCGGCTGCATCACATACTGGGTTGATGGAGTGAAAACGGTTTGCTGGCTGGGAACTGTTTTAACTACACTTTTCGGTTCGTAGACGGTTGTCGGAACCGGTTTGACTTCCCACTGAGTTGTCGGCACAGAGACATTCACCAATTCTTGTTGGTAAAGACGTCCTGTCATCGGGTCTCGGGCAATCCAACTACGGTTTTCTGCCGTTCCTTGAACGTTCCCGTTGCTCCCGACTGCACCAACGTTCGTCGAGTTTGGTTGATCGGACCGCAATGCGTTAGAGCCTAGCAGAGTTGTAACCCCAATTGACAGCACTGCTGCAAGTCGTAGATTTTTCGACATCAATGGCTTCCCAGCGATGGGGCGAATGACTCTGTTTTACGCGACTCTGTTCTACGCGGGAGAAACACTGTGGGTAAGATCGTCATCCCTGCGAATCTTTCTCCAGTTACTTCCCCAGTTGCCAGCGAATTTCAGTGCTATCGGTCCACGAAGATGGCCAAAAGTACTGGACTGAATTATGCTGTAAGTAGCGGAGGATTTAGCTTTTCGTTGTTACCGCTCGGCTAAAACCGCCGACAAAGACAACAGGTAACTTTGCACCAGTTTTAATGGGCAGTTGTTCCAATGATGAAAGATCCGTCGGCATCGACCAAGTTGCTTAAGCGATTTACGCTGGTGGAAGCCAATGCCATGCTCCCGCTGGTGCGATCTATCGTGAGCGACATCTGCCATGTTTTTACTTCCGTAACGGGGCGTCGCGCCGACCTGCATCGCATCCTACGTAAAGGTTCGCTCTCCTCAGGACAATTCTACGACGACGAAATCGCACAAAGCCGCGCTGACCTGCAGGAAGAGTACGATCTGATCTGGCGCTATCGCGAAGAGCTGGAGTCGCTTGGGGTGCAATTGCGACAGCCTGAGGAAGGGCATATCGAATTCCCGAGCATCATCCACGGTCGCGATGCGTTTTTAACGTGGCACTTGGGAGAAGAGAGCATTCGCTTCTGGCGCGATGCCGACTCCCCCAGCACCACTCGCGAGCTTCTATCAGGCTACGAAAACAGCAACTAGAATGCGGATCGACAGCCATCATCATCTGTGGGACTACTCGATCGCCGCTTACCCCTGGATCAGCGATAGCATGTCTGTCTTGCGCCGCGACTTTCGTGCACAAGCTTTGCAATCGGAAATATCGGCAGTTGGTATTGATGGCGTCGTTTCCGTTCAGGCGCGTCAGTCGGTCGAAGAAACTCAGTGGCTATTAGCGACTGCTGCGGAATACAAATTCATGCGTGGTGTAGTGGGTTGGCTCCCCTTGGTCGATAGCGATGTGCAGATGGCAATGGAGCGCTTTAGTCACGACCCGCTGCTGAAATCAGTGCGACATGTGGTGCAGGACGAGCCTGATAACGACTTCCTATTGGGTAGCGCTTTTAACCGTGGCGTTTCCCTCTTGAAGGATTATGGTCTTAGCTATGACATCTTAATTTTTGCTAGGCAACTTCCCAATACGATTCGCTTTGTCGACCAACATCCCGACCAGCAATTCGTGCTGGACCATATTGCCAAGCCGGCGATTGCGGCCAGCAATTTTGATAAGGAATGGAGCAGGGATTTTCGGGAACTGGCCAAGCGGACCAATGTCACGTGCAAATTCTCAGCTCTAGTAACTGAGGTCCGCGATAGTGAGTGGACGCTTGAGACGCTGCGGCCATATTGGGATGTCGCCGTGGAGGCCTTCACTCCCCAGCGGCTCATGTTCGGTAGTGATTGGCCAGTTTGTTTGTTGCGCAGCCCGTATACGGACTGGTACCTCGCCGTCGAGCAATTGGCGGCCATGCTCAGTCCGACCGAACAAAGTGACTTTTGGGGGGGCACGGCTACTCGTGCTTATCGATTATCGCCAGCCTAATCGAACGCAAGTGAGCGAGAATACGTGCAATATGGCTGAGACCACCACGGCGAGGCCAGCGTAGCGATGCAAAGTGGCCATAACGAGTAGCCCTGGCGTATCCAGTATCGGGAGCATGCTCAACAGCATCGTAGCCGCCGCAGCTATGCTACTGACGACCAAGGCCCAAGCTGACCCACGCGATCCCCACCAACTCGGTATGCGGACGTTCCGAATATCGGTCGCGTCTACTTCCGTGGGGAGGTAAAGGAATGCAATCGCCACCATCAAAAACACGAACGCACCCGCCGCCGCTGTATGCGCCATCAACGCGTAACCGTCCAGGTGACCAAACTGCACTATTGATCCAAAAGCGGTGACGGCTAGTATGGCGATTAACAACAGGTACACGAAGTAAATCAGGCGACTTAGCCAATGTCGTCCAGTGACTCGTTTGTGCTCGCGATTCGTGGCGTAGACAAATAGGCTTGCTAGCCCCAACCACACGAGCAGCACTAGCCCGGTTCCTAACAGGAGCTCGGGAAATGGAATACCCAAGCTGGGAAGTTCAGCCATCAGCACAATATCAGTCTCGTGGTAAAAGTGTTCGAATTTCCGGTGGGGGGTGGGCACCAGGCCGGAAGCTAAGCGCGACGTTGCCAAAAGGTGCCGATGTTCCAAGCCATTACCGATAACGTGATCAAACACGTGAGGGATAGGGCGATCAAGCTGGCGATCTTGAAGCTCGACCTACCAGCAAACAACTTGTTCCAACTCTGCAATCGCTGCAGATCGGCCTGTTGCAATTGATTCGTTTCGAGTGGCGAGATTTCTTGATCTGGAATCAAGCCGACCGGTCGAATCTCCGCAAAGAAGAAGTTGGCTTCGTCGCTATGGCATTCCGTACAACCGCTCGCTCCCAACGCTTGGCGCGCGGGGCGGACGTTGTGAGCCATAGGCCAAGCGTAGGGCTCGGCGGCGGAACCGAGTTCTTCAGCAGTCAGTGATTTCAATTTCGCTTCGCCGTAACGTATCCAACCTGTGCCTCCGGTCACATAGACCGCCTGCTGGCCGGGATAAGCTTCTTCGATCGCAGAGAGGGCATCGATCAGTCGCTCGTCGATTTGCGCTTGTCTCGCGACTTTCTCGGCAGCGCGGACCTTGACTTGTTCATCCGCAGTTCGCTCTTCGTCTTTGACTCGCGCCCGATCCTCTCCCAACAATTCCTTGCGCTGCGTTAGCGATAGGCTCACTTCGCGCAGTTCTTCAGTAAACTCACGACGCACCTTCAGCGGCTTGCGGATCAATTCGTAAACGATCTCGGGATTGAGTGGAGTGACGTTGCCCTTGTCTAACGTCCCCCAAAACGAAGGCCACATCAATCGGTGCGGCGTGTATTTCTTGACGCTCGTTGTCGAATCGTGATCGTCATCCGTATTCGAAGGGAGCGCGCTGTCGATGGGCAAATTGACTGGGCCAACAATTCCTGGAAACTCTTCACCCGTCCGCTTAATATGCTCCCCCAAACGATGAGCGATGGAGTTAATCTGCCTCTCAACTGTTTCGCCTGGCAGTGGGCCCGAATGGCAGGCCGTGCAGCTCAGTTTGTCAAAGTGCAGTGGGGGGAGTCCAGCGTGTGCGGGGCGCGGAGCTCCCATCCGTCCAGCTCGCGATAGCGGTTTAGATTCGCTAGACTCACTCCCCATGTGGCAGCCTTGGCAGGAGAGCGAGGCGATGAGCGCGCCAGCAGGATGTTGCTCCCCTTCAAAGCCACGCACAGTGTGGTGATCGAGTCCATTGCGATGACAGTCGGCACAAGCCAAACCAGCTCGCAAGTGTACGTCTTCGTCATGCAACCAGCGTGAACCAGTCAGCGAATCTGCCGTGACATTGGTGTGACAATAGTAACACGAATTATTTTTCGGCTTGCGGACCAAGTCGATGAATACCTTGCTGTCGCCGCGAAAGCGCTGCAAATCGTAAGTCAGCTTGGGGAGCTTGCTCGCCGCATCGGCGGCTGTTGGATCAAATTCCTTCAACCTCGCCATGTTGCCACTCACTTCTGCTAGCCCCAACGCTACGCTAGGAGCATAGGCAAAGTTCTGATCTTCGATTTGCTCCGTCCAAGCAAACGGGCTATAGCCACTCCCTTCATTGCGGTGACATAGCATGCAATCGACCGGTAAGGGACCGGTGATATCGGAACGATCACGCGTTAATGCGTAACCCCCGGCGTCTGGTTCGCTGTGATTGCTATTGACGACTTTCAAAGACTCGAAGGCACCAGGCCCACCTCCGGGGAGAAACCCACCCAGCTTGGCGGCTACTTCCCAACGTGATAGTCCCAAGATATCGGGATTAGTCGTCCCTTCCCATCCTCGATAAGACAATGGCAGATGCGTTCCAGTGCGCGGATCGCTCCAAATCCACGGCTGGCCGGGCCGACCATGTTCAGTGTCTGGATCAACGGCATTGAAATGCCATCCATGTGAGATCGTGTCGAATTCATGGCAGCGGCCACAGGTCCGTTCCGGCGAGTACGGCTGCGGATTTTCGGCTGCCGGATCGATGCGGTTGTTGTTCGCATCGTAGAGTTCGATCCAATGCACATAGCCACTCATATTGTCTGAAGTGGCGTAGCGACCTTGCGCGAATAGCGAAGGAGTGGTAGCAATGGCCAAGCCAATGAGTACCAGCCCGCTCAAAAAGAGTGTGGTTTTGTAGAGCACGTGAATTAGCAATCCTGGGAACTGATCAACGTTAGCAGAGTCTTGAGTCAGATTCTAGCAATTAAAGTTGGTGCCGGAAACAAGGTTCACTAGTTACCGCAAAATAGCAGCCCCGAAAGCTGGCTATGTAGTGAGTCGATGTCCATTTTTAAGTTTTCTGGGCTGACATGTCTCTCGACAGCAACCGATCTCTTCTTCATCTTTTTGCCGCACATTTTTTTGTCGGATCTTTCTGTTGGGGAACGCCACCTTCGCGAATATTCGCCGATGGTAGGCACGAAGTTAAGCGACGAAGTGACTAGGCCCAAAACGTGACTAGGCCCAAAACTAGCCGACAAAAAAATATGCGGCAAAAAGATGAAAACCACTGAAGCAACTACACGATCAGTTCGAAGCCAACCAATCGTCAATTTGACTTGTGATCTCGGCAGGCAACTGTAAGTGCATGGCTGCGGCGGTTTCCGCAATTTGCTCGGGACGCTTGGCACCGCACAGAGCGACGCTGATGCCGGCTTGCGCTAATGTCCAAGCAATCACTAGTTGTGCCACGCTGCACTCAACGGAACTCGCCAGTGCATCCAGAAAGTCGATGAGATCTTGGCTCCGTTTCCAAGCTTGGCCTTGGTAGATGGGATAAGTCAAGCGACGATCAGCAGGATCAAATTGGTGGTCCCGGCGAAGTTTGCCAGCCAGTAGCCCCTTCATCAATACCCAATAGCAGGCGATGCCAATGTTTTCCTTCCCACAGAATTCGCGAATGGTATCGACTGCATGGGTTTGCAACATGTTGTACGGCGGCTGTACGACCACCACGGGGCACTGCGCATGGAAGCTGGCCAATTGCCGCGCATCAACATTGGAGACCCCTGCGAAACGGGCCACACCGCAGCGAACAATTTCAGCGATCCCTCCGGCGGATTCCGACAGCGGGACACGCGGATCGACTTCGTGCAAATAGATCACATCGAGCTGCTCGACCCCCAGACGCTGACAAGCGATTTGCGCGTGGGCCACTAAAGTTTCTGGTCGTCCGTCGATGACTTTCGTTCGCTGCGCGTCGTAGTGCGAACCGACTTTGCTGGCTAGCACCACTTCGGCGCGACGGCTGCGCAGGACTTGTGCCAATAGTCTGTCCGCTTCACCGTCATAGCCGTATGAAAAAGCGGTATCGACAAAGTTGATACCCGCATCGAGCGCAGCATGGATGGTTGCTAGGCTGTCGACATCATTGACTCCCAACGACGACACGCCAGCGATGGGCCAACACCCCAAGCCGATCGTGCTAACCTGTAGATCCGAATTTCCGAGTTGTCGCCTGGTGTTGATCATGTTTTTAAAGTGCCATCAGCTAGTGCATAGTCGCACTGTTGATCTTTCGCTCTGGTTTGTTCATCTTTTGCCGCACATTTTTTTGTCGCCGCGCTGTGGGGCTGATCGCGTCGTGGCTGAGGGAGAGTCGACAGTCGCTCCCTCTCGGCCGCGAATACTTTTCGAGAAAAGATGTGCGGCAAAAAGATAAAGCTGCCGGATGACAAGCTATACGACGTTGTAGCCGCGTTTTTCTAATTCACTTTTCAGTACACTCTTGGCTTCCTGTTCGCCGTGTACCAAGCGGATCGCCTTGGGGGGCGAGCTCATCCCTTCGACGAAGCGAATGAGGTCGGATTGATCGGCGTGGGCGGAGTAGCCGCTGAGTTGATGCACGCCAGCTTTGATGTCGTAGCGTTTGCCATCGAGCTTGACCCAGTCGGAATCCTGAATATACCTCCCAGGTGTGCCAGCGGCTTGATAGCCGACAAAGACGATATCGCTGGCTGGATCTCCGATGAACTCTTTCAAATAATTTACAACTCGTCCACCCGCGCACATTCCACTGGCGGCGATGACCACGGCTGGCAATTTGGAATCCTTCAAATACTGAATCGTGTCGCGGTGTTCGCGATGATCGTCGATTTGCACTAGGTTGTTAAACACCAATGGTTGGTCGTCATAGGCCAGCACCTGCTGCGCTTCGTCGTCCCAATAGTCGCGCATGCTGTCATAGATTTCGGTGAAACGCGACGCTAGTGGCGAATCGATCAGCACATCCACACCTCGCAACAGCGAACAACTCAGCTTGCGTTCCACTTCCTCGAAAATCTCATTCATTTCGTACAGAAGTTCTTGGGTCCGTCCAACACTAAAAGCGGGGATGATGGTGACACCTTTATTCTGCAGCGTGTGACACAAGATCTTTTCCAATTGCTCCACGCGTTGCTCGCGACCGACGTGATTGCGATTGCCATAGGTGCTTTCCAATACTAGGAAGTCGGCCCGCTCTGGGCTGATCGGATCCTTGAGCAGTGGTTGGTGTCGGCTCCCCAGATCGCCACTGAAGACGAACCGCTCACCCGCATTGTCAATCTCCACGATGGCAGAGCCCAGCACGTGTCCGGCGGGACTAAGTCGCAATTCAATGCCGCCGTCCAATTTGTGCCACTTGTTGTAGGCCACGGGGCGAACATGTTTGCGCAGATCTTGCAGGAAGCGTTCAATCAAACGTTTATTGCGAGTCACACCGACCCTTAGCGAGTCTTCCATCATCAGGGGCAAGAGTTTGGCCGTGGGGGGACTGCAGTAGATCGGCCCGTTGAAGCCAGCCGCGATCAAGTAGGGGATGCGTCCCACGTGATCCAAATGGACGTGCGTGACAATGAGGCCTTGGATACCCTCCAGCGAAAATTCTATTTTCTCTTGATCGCGATGCTTGGCATCAGCACCTTGGAACATGCCGCAGTCGATTAGCAGCGAGCGTGAGTCGCTGACCATAAGTTGATGACAGGAACCGGTCACTCCGTCGAGCGCGCCATGGTGGACTACATGCATTTGGTTATTCCAGAAAAGTTGCGCTAGGTTTTCTAACCTGCACTCATGGCAGTGATGAGAGCACGACAAAAATCAGGTAGGTCATCGGGGCGACGACTACTAATCGAATTGCGATCAACCACCACCGGGGCATCTTCGTAGATGGCACCCGCGTTGACCAAATCATCCTTGATACCCGGCGATCCAGTGACTCGTATGCCGCGATAAATCCCCGCCGAAATGGGAATCCAACCACCATGACAAATAGCCGCCACTGGTTTTCCCGCTTGAAAGAATTCTCGTACCAGCTCCAACACTCGGGGCAAACGTCGCAAGCGGTCGGGCATGAAACCTCCTGGAACCACGAGCGCATGGAAATCAACGGAACTCACATCGGCAATCGCCGCATCGGATACCGACGGGTAGCCATGTTTGCCCGAGTACTGTTGACCAGCCTGCTCACCCGCCACGACGACTTCGGCACCCGCTTCGATCAACCTCAGCTTGGGATACCATAGTTCCAAATCTTCGTAGATATCGCCGGTGAAAAACAACACTCGCTGACCGTTCAAAGGGAGAACACTGCTGGAAGTTGCTTGCGCCACGTTAATTGGTTGTCCTTGCTGCGTGCGTTACGAGAAAAAGATGTGGTGTTGAGCAGCGACCGACGAATAACGGTCGCGTCTAAAACGTAGTTGCGGTCGCCAGACCGCAAGGAGTCTATGTTCTGGCGAACGTAGCTACGACTGTTATGTTCCCCACGATGCCAAAAGGTATCAGTTGAGAGTCTTACTTCATGGATTCCAGCCGACGCGATTCGGCCATCGCATCTTCGGCCAGTTGAATGTACTTATGGTCTTGAGTTCCAGCGAAAACCCTCTGGTACGTGACGCTCAGGGCGGTGAAATTAAACGGGTCTTTGGATTCTAGTTGACAAGCGGTTTGACCGTGGGACACGGCCTGCTCGTACTTCCCCTGAAGTGTGTAGATCCGCCCCAACGTTAGGTGTGTCAGCACGTGATTGGGTTCCTCCGCCAAGATTTCATTCAGCAGCGCAGCTGCCTCGTCGAGCTTCCCTTCGTCCTTGAGTTTCTCAGCGGTATTATATTTTTGTGTCGTTTCGGTCATCGAGACTAAATCACTCCCATGCAGTAAAGAATAAAAATAACAGCTCGACCCAATATCAGCTCAACGCGCCACCCAATGGGGCGCTGAATTGACGCGCTTGCGGCAGCTTCCGAGCCCAAATCCAGGGGCCCACTGGCTGGCGCGGCGAGCTGATATTAATTAGGTACCGGCGAGCACCAGGATAGCAGATCCTCGCGTCAAGGAAACAAGCTTAACGTCGTTCGCCGTGCAACGTTGCGATCAACCGCCGCGATCCACCCCGATTGCGGTGCTCACAAAGATAAATTCCTTGCCAGGTTCCAAGTGCCAGACTCCCTTCTCTAACTGGAAGCGTCAGTGAGGCCCCCAATAGTGACGACTTCACATGGGCGGGCATGTCATCCGGACCTTCGAGCGTATGTTGCAACGGCATCCCGTGTTCAGGCGCAATTCGATTCAAGACCGTTTCCATATCCAACCGCACGTCGGGGTCGGCATTCTCGTTGATCGTCAGACTGGCCGATGTATGCTGGATGAACAAATGGAACAAGCCAATCTGCAGGCGACTGAGCTCGGGGAGCTGACTGACGATTTCATCCGTGATCAAATGAAATCCCCGCGATTTTGGTGACAAACGGAATTCGTGCTGCGCCCACATCTTGGTTGGTCTTCCTGGTTGAGATTCATTGCGTCTTGAGGTCAAGACCTTCCAAAGTGTCCAACAACTGCTTGAAACGGCTAGTCCCTAAAAAATTTTTTTTCAGGAATTTCTCCGGCTATTAACGGTACTGGCGGTTGACAGGCTTGTGCCTCATTTCGCTTCACTTCAGTGAAACTACCCAGATTAACGCATTGCTGTGATGGAGCGGTAGCCACCATAAAGGTCAATGAAGGGACGGTTACCTAACATCGGATGTTACTTGTCTGCACGTTGTCGACCGAGCGGTAGGCGGAGAGCCGTACAGTCTAGCTGATTGGCTCACTCTTCCTGCTTGGCCAAACAGGAACCGCAGAGTCAAGATCAACGTGCAACGCGCACCAAAATTCGTAAAAAAATCTTGACTTCAGTCCCCACGCGTGAATAATCGCTCTTGTTGGTTGACAGAAAAAGTCGCGGACCAAGTCACTCTTGGACGCTTTTCCATAGTAGCGAGTAACCCTGTTTTGTTCATTTTAAGGAAACCAGTATGAGCGACGTTTGCAAGAATGTCTTCGAAGCCATCCTGAAGTATGGTCACGATGAAGACTTCGATCCTGAGGTTAATGAGAATTTCCAACCGACCGATGCCCCGGCCGGTTCGGCAGAGAAGATTGAAATCCTGCGCTTGCGAGTAAGTTGCGGCCAGCCTTTGTGGCACCGCGACGACCGCGTTGATTACGCTGGTCTAACTGGCGTGATCCGCCCCCGCGAGTAAGCCCGCACATCGCGAGCCCCCACAAGTACCTAGCGGCCTGAGTCATCTCAGGCCGTTTTTCGTTGCTGAAGCGAGCGCTTAGTTGGACAACCCTTTGTTGGACAACCCTTAGTTGGACAACCCTTAGTTGGACAACGCAGTGTGGCGATGTCCTTATTAACTTCTTACGGCGTATCTTCAGTAACTTTGAAAAAGACTTCTTCGAGTGAGCCGGTGGTGGCGTACGTCTCCTTGGCTAACTCCACCGATCCTGAAAAAAGACACTTGCCTTGCCGCAAGACAATCAAGTGTCGACAGATATCCTCGACCAGCGCCAGTAGGTGGCTACTCACTAGTACCGTCGCACCTTGCTCGGCTTTCTCTACCATGGTCCGTTTTAACAGACGTATCGCGGCCGGATCGAGTCCCGTCAGCGGCTCGTCGAAGAATAGTACGCTGGGGGAGTGGAGATAGGCGCAGGCGATCGCCACCTTCTGACGCATGCCTCGCGAAAGCTCACTGGCCAGCGCGTGTTTTTTACTGACTAGATTCAACTGTGCCAGCAAACTCGTTCCCCGTTCTTCCACATCAACCACTTGATAGGCTGAAGCAATGAACTTCAAATGTTCCCAGACGGTAAGTGTTTCAAACAGCGGCGGATCGTCGGGGACGTAAGCTACCTGTTGTTTGACTTTCAACGGTTCCGCTTGCACGTCAAAGCCGGCCACACGCAAACTGCCCGAAGTCGGACGAATAATGCCGCACAGTGCGCGAATCGTCGTCGTCTTCCCAGCCCCATTCGGACCCACTAACGCACCGATCGTTCCACTGGGAAGTGAAAACGAAATGCCATCGGCGGCCACCGTCGAATCATATTGTTTGCGAAAGTCAATTACTTCGACCGCATCCACGTTGGAATCCTTGGAGCTATGTCCCAGGCCTGCAGCCTGGGCTAGACAATCTGCCGGGCCTTAGGCCCTAATTCACCTGAAACCTGAAACCTGAGCGGAATTCTCCTTGATATACCTACTTTACGCCAGTCTGCTATTGATCCTTGCGGCGCTCCCAGTGCTGATGGTCGCGCGCAATCTTCCGTTGTTCCATCGAGCTGCAGCGTCTAACGCCAGCGACTCGACTCCGGTCTCAGTGCTAATACCTGCTCGCGACGAGGAGCAAGGGATCGCCGATGCGGTGCAATCGATCTTGGAGAATGGTCATGTCGAACTGGAAGTGATCGTCATGGATGACCATTCCACCGATCGAACGGCAGCTATCGTAGCAGAACTTGCGCGGGAAGAGCGTCGCTTGCGATTGGTCAGCGCGCCGGACTTGCCTGTCGGCTGGAATGGCAAGCAACATGCGTGTTGGCAATTGGCACAGTTGGCCTGCTATGAGCGTCTGCTGTTCATTGATGCCGATGTGCGATTAACATCCGACGGGGTCGGTCGCATGTTGGCTGAACACGAGCAGAGCGGCAGTGCGTTGCTCAGCGGCTTTCCACGGCAGGTGACACCGTCTTGGTCCGAACGGCTATTGATTCCGATGATGCATGTCGTCTTGCTCGGCTATTTGCCGCTGGATCGCATGCGGGCTGGTACTCAACCGGAGTTGGGAGCAGGCTGTGGCCAATTGTTTTTGACTGCCCGGACTGACTACATGGCCGTTGGAGGCCACGCGGCGATTCGCCTGTCGCGACATGACGGTTTGCAATTACCGCGAGCGTATCGTCGCGCGGGCCTCGCCACCGATTTGTTCGACGCCAGCGACATTGCTGCGGTGCGCATGTACTCTGGTTGGAGAAGTGTCCTTCGTGGACTACTGAAGAACGCAACCGAGGGGATCGCCAATGTGAAGCTGATCGGAATCTTCAGTCTGCTTTTGCTCGGTGCGGCTGTGCTCCCCGTGCTATCGCTGGCTCATGCCCTGTTTTATGGTTGGCCGACAGTGGCCAGCGTAGTCTTAGCGGTGGCTAGTTTGCTCAGCTTTGTACCGCGACTCTTGATCGCGTTGCGGCTGCGGCAGTCCTGGCTGGGAGTGTTATTGCATCCAGTAGCGGTGGCCATCTTCGTGGCTGTGCAGTGGATCGCTTTTGTGAGAGCGAACTGTGGTTGGGGGGAGGTCGCATGGAAGGGACGAGTGTAACGCTGCGGGCGATCTGCAGCTCAATTGTCCTTGCTGACGCTGCGGTCTACGGTTTTTACGGCTGCGTGGCGGGTGCTTCGCCAGTGGTTGGACCGGCTAGCTCGGGTCCCCGCAGATTGGCCGCATCTCCGAGCAGTTGACGAATGAACTCAACTTGTGGGTCGCCGCGTCCAGTCACTTTTTTTGAAGACAGATAGTCGGCCAAGTAGCGTTGCATTTCAGGCTGCTCGGGAACCTTGAAGCGATCCCCTTTTTGCAAAATCGGCAAGTATTCGGGCATCGATCCGAAATTGCGTGTCCCAGCCACTTGGCATGGGAACCAGTCCCCTTTGCCCTGTTCGTCCTCCAAATAGAATTCGGGATAGCAGTGGTTGGGAATCCACACCACTCGCGCCGGAACATGCGCAGCGCGGCACAATGCGACAAAGGTGCTGGTCATCTCTTCGCAATCCCCAGTTCGATCGCGGAGCGCTTCGCGGACAGTTTTCAAGTCACCGCGTTGGTATGTGATATTGTCTCGCACCCAATCGTAAAGCAATTCGACTTTCTTCCAATCCGTCAGTGGCTCGGTGGCTTCGATCTCGCGGACGATCTTCTTTACTTCGGAGCTACTCGCTTCGATGTAAGGGCTGTTCGACAGAAATGCCGAAACGTCGCGCGGCAAGCGTTTGGCGATCTTGAAATGGGTTGTGTCCTCGGGGCCGACGATATGACTCTTGGTGATTCGCACGGTGACAGTTGCTTCGGCTACCGAGTTGGCGGGTATCAATTGGGAGAACAACAACAGTTGTCTATTGCCCCCTGGTAACTCGCGAAAATTGGATTGAATGTTGGCAGGCAGAGTGGATTCAGTGATCTCCACCGTTTGCTCGGGCCAAGGTGTCGGAAAAACGGTCGTCGCTAAGGTCCCCAGCATGTTGCCGTCGGGTGCTGTAATGCGGACACCGATTCGCATGTCGATCGTTTTTGGGGCAACGTACTGTAGCGGCGCCATTGGAATCGCATCTTTCTCGTCAGGCTCATGCGGCTCATCTGCCCCTACGGTCGCAGCGCTCGCGTCGATGGTAGCCGTGGTTGTCGCGGTTTCTGGCGACTGCTGCGCTAGGGAAAGCTCTGTGGCAAACGAGCAACAGCCGATGATGAGCAGTGGCCGGGCTGCGCTTAAGAAACGGGAAAGACAAAGTGACATGGCGCGACTCGACAAAAGATATAGATGGCTGGATAACAAACTTAAGTATCGTTGGAACACGCGGCAGATGCAAAGCAAGTTGCGAAGAAATTCACGGCACCCAGGCGCGGCGAATGTGGCGTTGTCCCGTTTAATAGCGGGACGCGTGGCGATATCTCCCCCCGAAGTTACCGCCACGCGTCGAATTTTGGATTCATGCGGTTTGTCGCCCAGTCCCCACGTTGACTAGTTTCCAGTTTGTGGCAGGGCTTGCATGGGGGTATTTAAAGTCGTCCCTTGACTGGAATAACCTTGGCCGACAATAGGACCATCGTAATACGAATCGCTATTAACGATGCCACCGTAGCTGTCGCTGCTGACAACCGACCCTGAGTCGTAGCTGCCGTAGCCAGCCGCCGTGCCGCAGGTGCTGCAACCGGCATCATAGGAAGTTGGCATGGCTGGAGCGTTCAAGCCACATGCAGTGCCTTGGCATGGTGCGCCACGAAACATGGGTAACCATCCACGGCCACAACCAGATGTGAGCGCACATACTAAACCGAGCAATACTAATTTTCTCATTTTGTTTCCCCTAGCACAAAGTCTCGTTAATCGGCAGAATCCAAATTCACCCATGGAAACTTAACCCACCACTGACGATGTGCAAACGAAACATGATGTTTTTCCCCAACATGCTGTTCTTTTTTTGATTCGCGTTACCCCTGCATGCCTATCCTGGCCGTACACCTCCTGGCTAACTGTTACAACCCGGAAAAAGGGAGCGCACTTACGATCCGCGCAACGACCAGTGTTCGCAGGAGCAGGTCTGATTGAATCAATCATTCGCGTTGCAATCCAGGTGCGGGCAACCGTCGCCAGAGTGTAGTTCAGTGGTTAGAATGGTCGATGGGAACGACACTCGCCACGCGCACGAATCACTTGTTTGAATTTAGACATGGCCACGATCCAGAGAGCGAAACTCAAAAGGCACCTAATGGGACAGCACCCTGTTTTCGCCTCGTTGGCCTGGATACGGACCGTAGCAATTGTATGTTTGGCAGCGGTTATGACATTGATCGCCCCCAATCTCCTGACTGCGGCCGAGATCTTTCGCGCTGGCGATGGGATCTGGGAGATTAGTTCTAGATCGCTTCCCGATTGCCCAGGACTCCGGTACGAACCGCAGTGCGCGGTCAACGAAATTACTGGAGGCTGTTGGCGGTCGCAATCGCTAGAGTCGCTACGCGAACAGATCGACAGTCACCCCGAGCGACGAGTCGTGTTTTACGTACATGGCAATTGGATGCCGCAGCCCGAGGCGCGGCAGCGAGCGCTGGTGGTCTATCGCCGATTGGTTGGTTGCGCTAATGCTAGTCCTGTTTGCTTCATCGCCTTTTCGTGGCCAAGTGAACGCCGCGAGGGTTTCGCCAGAGATGTGCGCGCCAAGAAATCGCGGCTGGATACGGACTCATACTACTTAGCCTGCTCGATTCAACGGTTGCAGCTCACACAACCAGCGGGCTTTATCGGCTTCAGTTTCGGTGGAGCGGTACTGTGTGGTGCGCACCACATGCTGGCCGGCGGTGAAATTTGTGGATTTCAACTCCCGATGCAGCCCACCATCAACATGCCAGCCATCAACATGCCAGCCATCAAAATGCCAGCCATCAAAATGCCAGCCCAGATCAGTCTAATTGCCCCCGCCTTTGATCGACAAGACTTGACCTCCAGGGGACGCTATCATCTTGCGCTGGACGAGAATGATAGTGTGGTAAATCTATACAATTCGATGGATCCAATCCTCAAGCGTTTTCGTTTTTTTGACCGCGATAGCTCACCGATTGCGGCAGGTTTTTCCGGCCTCACGGAGCCGCGTAGCGACGCGCCACTAGCGGTTGATTCGACGATCGCGCAATACGATTGCCGTTGCATTGGTCGTACTCATGCGGAGCTCGACTATCTCACATGTCCGGCCGTGAACCTCGCGTTCGAGAATGTGCTGAGCCAAAGTAGTTTGCACGCGCTATGGCCTAAGCAAGCAGCCAATCACGTTACGCATCGCGACCAGTCGGTTCCGCAGACCGCGTCCGTGGAATAGTTTCAACATCCATGCCAGCAACTGAATGTTATTGGCATGGCGACGATCTAAATGGGGGAGCCAATTGCCGAGTCGCGTGCAGATGACTTGTGGACGACTGAGATCGAGCAGTCCGTCCCAGCCGCGGGTGACGCCCCAACCACTCTGATCGCAGCCACCGAACGGGACCCGCGGATCGGCCGTCGGCACGATGATATCGTTGATCACGATGCAGCCAGCGCGAATGCGTGGTCCCCAATGCTCTGCGACTCTAGTCGGCCCAAACAGGGCGGCTCCCAAGCTATACGGACACTGCAGGTTAGCTATTATCGCGGCGGTCATATCAGGGACCGTTAGGATCGAGAGGACGGGACCGAAGAAGTCTCCCTGCGCGATGGCCATGTGCGGCTGAACATCTCGAAGCACCAGCGGTCCCATACGCGTCACGGCTGACGATTCCTCAGCGGACGGTTCGGGCATTTGGCCGATGACAGTTTGCGCTCCCTCAGTCACCGCCGCGCTCGCCGCTGTCGCGATTTTTTCTTGAACTTCGCGTGGGACTTGATAGGTTGCTTGCTCAGCCTGGTGTAATTCCTGGACTAGGAGCGTACACAGCTTTGATACCTGCGAAGGAAAAACAAATACGCGACGGGGGGCGATGCAAGTCGCGCCGCCGTTAAGTTGCAAAGCATAGGCGAGACACTTTGCCGCGCGTCCCAAATCCGCTTGTTCGGTAATAAACACTGCGTCGCAGCCACTCAGCTCCATCGTCGAAGGGGTCAGTGATTGGCCGAGTTGCGACAAGACAGCACGTCCCGTGTCGACCGAGCCCGTCAGAACAACTTTGTCCACTCCAGCAGCTATCGCCGCTTGGCCCGCCTCAATCGACGAATCCAAGATCTGTACTAAATCGCCGGGCACGCCCACTGCAGTCAGGCACTGACGGAAGCGTTGCATGATTGCCGTGCAACCCGCGGCTGGCTTGACCAGCACCGCGTTACCAGCCGCTAAGGCTTGGACCATCTGCACTCCAGGTAGGAACAGAGGGTAGTTGGAGGGGGCGATTATCAGCACCGTGCCCCATGGTTGGCGAGTCACACGCACGCTAATCCGACCCATCCACCACGCACCATGGCGCATCGAATGTGTGGTCGGGGACAATGCTCGTTGGCCGACACAAGACACAAACCGACAGGCATCGGCCAGCGGGAACAGCTCCGAAGAAAGAAATTCTGCCGAACTCGCGTTGGGGCGTGGATTTAGCGCCAACAGTTCTGATTGATGTTCGGCGATTTCACCTGCTACCCGGCCCAATAGCCGCAGTCGCTCGCGTGGTCGTCGATCTCCCCAGACTCCCTGCGCCACTTTTGCCCTGCGCACCGCCGAAGTAGTTGATTCATCAGATATTAAGTACGCTGGATTCATTAGATTCGAAGTGCCCTGTCCGAAAAAAGGAGCGTACGAAAAAAGGATGCGTGGCAAAAAAAGATAATACCTAGTTTTTGCAACCCTCTCCTGAGGAGTTTAGTTCATTGAACATAGTCACTAAAGGACGTGATTCACAGTTGCACCTCGTTCTTCGGTGAAACCAAAAAAAGTCAAAAGCAGTGGTTCTTGTTTGATGAAGGCCCCGGAAACCTAGAGCAGACTACTTTACTTCTCAATGGAACTGATTTAACACCCAATTAAGCGTTGACGAAGTGGGGGTGTGTTCGCTATGTTCTGCTCCTTGACGCGGATGCTACCACTGGGGTGGCGTCCGCACGCGTGACTCACCACAACTGACATCCAGAGTGGGGGTACATTTGTTTTAACCCGCCTGCATTGAAGCTGAAGGTTCGTTTGGCGAACCTGTGTGAGAGCAACATCGACAAATAAGCGTCGGTTGCCGCATTGCGAGTAGGCATTGAAAGGTAAAGAGATGGAAGGCGAATTCGTCAAGAAATTGATCGAAGCTGGGGTACACTTCGGTCACCGCGTTAGTCGGTGGAACCCCAAGATGGCACCGTATATTTACGGTCGCAAGAACTCAATTCACATCCTCGACATCCGCGAAACTCTACGCGGATTACTCCGCGCCAAAAAGTACCTTAATCAAGTCGCCGCTGGTGGCAGTTTGGTATTGTTTGTGGGAACTAAACGCCAGGCCTCAGAAACGGTCCAGCAACAAGCTGAGCGTTGTGGCATGCCCTTCGTCTCCGAGCGTTGGTTGGGTGGGGCTCTGACCAATTTCCGTACCATTCGCAGCCGACTGGGACGCTTGGAAGAGCTCGAGAAGATTATGCACTCGGACGAGATCAATACTTATTCGAAGAAGATGCAGTCGGCACTCAACCGCGAGTATCGCAAAATCTACCGCAACTTGAACGGCCTGCGGTCCATGAACCGCCTCCCCGAATGTTTGGTATTGGTCGATCCGACTAAGGAACGCAACGCGGTCAAGGAAGCGCGACGCTTAGGAATCACCACGCTCGCCTTGATTGATACCGACTCCGATCCATCAACGATCGACTTGCCTATTCCAGGGAACGACGACGGTATTCGCTCGATCGAACTATTGCTGGGGCAATTGGCTGACGCCGTTTTAGCGGGCAAGGCCCAGAATCCTGAGCTGCAAAAGACAGCTGGAGCGAGCGAATCGGCTAGTAGCACAGCCACCAGTAAGGCAGCGGCTAGTAGCACAGCAACCAGTGCTCCCGCAGTCGCGGTTGTCCCCGATGCTGAAAGCGTCGAAGCGGCAACTTAGTATCGAGCGGAATAAACTGTCGTAGCTACGTTCAGCAGAGCGTAGCCTCCCTGCGGTTGGCGACCGCAGCTAAGTTAAGAAGCACGCTTATGAGTCAGTCGATGCTTAGTTGCTCCGACAATGACTTGCGTGACCACCGGTGTCTTGAGCTGGCGCTAGACCTGAGTTTCCGCAGTTTGGTGGTTTTTCAGGTTTTGAGACCTCCGCCATAACCCGAGTCGGCGAAATATTACCGGCCATTTTTCATTTATAACCAGCACGGCTATTTTAGGAGTAGCAGATGGCAGAGATTACAGCAGCCAAAGTCAAGGCTTTTCGCGAGCGAACCGGACTCCCGCTGATGGAGTGCAAATCGGCATTGGCCGAAGCTGGCGGTGACGAAGACAAAGCGGTCGCGATTCTGCGTGAGCGTGGCTCCAAGCTGGAAGAAAAGCGTGGCTCGCGCGAAACCGCCTTCGGTCGTTTTGGGCTGTACTGCGGACTGGACAAAGCGACAGGGGCGATCGTCGAACTGAAGTGCGAAAGCGCTCCGGTTACCCAGAACGAGCAATTCATCGCGTTGTGCAACAATTTAGCGGAAGGATTGGCCAAGTCGAGTAGCCCGATCAACACGGCCGAGGAACTACTGGCGCTCCCCAGCCCATCCAAGCCTGGCATCACCTTGGGAGAACAGAAGGCCGAATTGTTCAATCGCATCCGCGAAGTGTTCGAAGTCGGACGGATGTTCAAGATGGATGGCACCTGCGGCGGCTATAGCCACAACCTGGGGACGGTCGCTGGAGTATTGGTGCAGGTCGAGGGTGGTACCGACGAAGTGGCGAAGGATGTGTCAATGCACATCGCCGCCATGCGTCCTGCAGCACTCAGCAAGGATGATTTGGATAAGGCGATCGTTGAGCAGGAACGCGAGTACTTGCGTTCAGCCGCTATTAAGGAAGGGAAGCCAGCTAACATTGTCGATAAAATGGTTGAAGGTCGTTTGCAGCAGTTTATTGCCGAAAAAGCACTGTTGGCCCAGCCGTTCGTCAAGGATGATAAACAAAGTGTGGGGGACTTTGCCAAGAGCAACGGCATGACTATTAAGAAATTCGTGTTGTTCGTTCTAGGGCAATAGTTGTTCTCGCTATAAAGAAGTTTCATGACTGCTTCCGAAGTCCCTCAGCCGTACTACCGTCGCGTCATCCTCAAACTATCTGGGGAGAGTTTGTCGCGATCGGGTGAACGCGGCATCAATATGGAAGAAGTTTTCGCCATTGCGGGCCAGGTCAAGCAAGCGCTGGCACTCGGTTGCCAAATCGGTTTGGTGGTTGGTGGCGGGAACATTCTGCGTGGTGCTCAATTTACTACTGCGGCGGGATCAAAGATTGAAGAAGCCACAGCGCACTATATGGGGATGCTGGCCACGGTTATCAATGCCCTAGCGCTCCAAGAAGGGCTGGAAGGGCTCGGCTGCAGTACCCGCGTCATGTCAGCCATTCGCATGGATGGTGTCTGCGAACCATTCATTCGCCGCCGGGCCATCCGCCATATGGAAAAGGGACGCATCGTCGTCTTGGCGGCCGGGACCGGTAGCCCCTTTGTAACCACCGATACCGCCGCAACACAACGCGCGTTGGAGTTGGGGGCCGACATCGTGCTCAAAGCGACCAAAGTCGATGGAGTCTATAGCGACGATCCTGAGAAGAATCCGCATGCGGTCCTCTACCGCGAACTAGACTATGAGACGGTTATTAGCCAAAATTTGCGTGTCATGGATGGTACAGCTATCTCGCAATGCCGCGAGCACAATATGCCGGTGCTGGTGTTTAACTTCAAAAAGAATGGTAACATCGTTAAGGCGGTTTCTGGGGGACGGGTCGGTACGCGGATCGGTGCGAACTTGACATCCGAACCAGCCGCCAGCTAGCCAGTTCAGCAGTTAAAAGAATTCTCTCAATCACAGGATGAAGTTCCATGAGTGTCAACGAAGTATTGCTCGACGCCGAAGAACGTATGGAAAAGGCAATTAGCGTTCTGAAGAACTCACTCAACGGCATTCGAACTGGTCGAGCCAATCCAGGCTTGGTCGATTCCGTCCGCGTCGAAGCCTATGGTTCTCAGAGCCCACTCAAACAGCTCGCTTCGGTAACCGCCCCAGAACCGAGCCAGTTGGTGATTCGTCCCTACGACGCTGGTACCATCAAGGATATCGAAAAAGCGATTGTTGCTAGCGACTTGGGTTTCAATCCGCAAAATGACGGTAAAATTATTCGCATCAACATTCCACCCCTCAGCACCGACGTTCGCAAGAAAATGGTAGCCCGCATTAAGGAGCTCGCCGAAGAGGCTAAGATCGCTGTGCGCAGCATTCGTCGCGACGCCAACAAAGTTTGTGATCAAGCTGAGAAGGACAAGGAACTGAGTGAAGATGATCGCGACAAGCTCAAGGAAGAGGTTCAAGAGCTGACCAAGAAGTACGAAACCGAAGCCAGCGATGCCGCCAAGACTCGCGAAACCGATGTGATGGAAGCCTAAGTGTCGTGTGGAAAAACTCTCGTAGCAACGTTCTCCAGAATGTAGACTGACTGTAGTCTGGCGACCGCAGCTACGTTTGAGACCCGACAGTCTTAGTTACTCGCTCGGCCCGATTGACAAAACTAAGTAGCATGGCCGACAACAGTGCGCCATACAGTAGTTGATCGGCTACCAAACCATAGATGCCGGCCACAATTAATCCGATCAACAGGCCGATCGGGCGGGCCGATGGAATGATAACCAGCCACAAGGCCAGCATCTCCGCCACAATGACCGCGTGGCTGAGAAAGTTGGTTAGGCTGGGGTGGCCGCGGAGCATCGCTATAGAAAACAGATGCGAGCGATCGGCGGAAGCCAACCACCACACCCCTTCGCCGCGCCACCAGATCAAATTGGCCAGTTGCATCATCAGTCCCGCCGCAACCAACAACCACCAATGAGTCTGCAATAATCGCAAGGCCAGCCCAGCTTGCCAAGTTGATTTCGTCCGAGTTAAAGAACCGCCACGCCCCCACAATTTGCTTCCTGGCTCAACAATTAGATAAGCCAAGGCAGCCGATAAGGCGGGTTCCACCGAACCTTGCAACCAAACCATTCGATGTGACCAAGCGATCACCCATAGTAGCAAAAGCAACAGCACTCCGCGACCACCAATCCCAGCAGCTCCCAGCACAGATAGCAGTAGGCCCACCACCAACCAGGCGAGGGGGAGCAGGTTATTGTCGCTCAGCCACAGTGGCGACCAGTGCTGCCAGAATGACACTTGATCGAAGAGTAGCAGCTGCCTACTCAAATCTGTGGAAAGCAAACCTTCGGAGCCGAACCACGCCGAGACGCTGCCGATGAAACTCGCAAACCACACGGCTGAGACACAACAAATGGCCATGCGTGGATAGACCAGCGAGTTTGTCGAGCGAGGCGAAAACCAAAATCGATTCCAATCGCGTGGGATATTGCTAATCACGGACGTGACTCCCTCTCACGCAGCAGCGGTTTGGCGGTGCGCAGTGGAATCTGTTGCGGAACCAAACTCAATCGTCCGTCGACATCGCGTAGAATTGTAGCGCTGTACACAATCGTGGACAACAATTCTTCGTCATGTTTAGTGCTTTGACCACTGGCCAGCAGCGCGTCTTCGTCGTAACTAAGGACTTTTGGCGCGATGAAGCGTATCCCCTGAAACGTTTGCTGCTCCCGTTTCTCTGCCAGTTCAACCAATCGCGCTGCAATGTCGGCGAGAATTTCGCTATCGGGTTGATTGGTGGCAACCATGCGCATCACGCGACTAAAGTTTGACCATCGCGAGAATCGCAATTGATGTGAATCCGTTCTCGGCTGTTCTATTCCCGGTAGCGGCATCGCCTGCCATTCTGTACCAGTCAGTTCGCTCGATTGCATTTCCACATTCAGTGGGAAATCGAATGGCTCGGCATGGGTTAGCTCCAACGGTAGCCCCGTATAGATCTGATTGGTGGTTCCTGCGTAGGCTGACGTGAGTTGCGTCATTTTTCCTAACAGCAGACTGGGGGCTAGGTTTGCAGCTAAAGCGATGAGGACGGTTGCGAGGTGAGCAACAACGAGCAACGAAACAATTGAACGCAGCCTCGGTGAGGGGCAGGTTTCACCCTCTACGATGGAGGAGGATGATATGGTTGCGGAAGCTGTTGGCTGGAGTGACCGAGGACTTTTCCGCTTAGGCATAATGGAAATGCAGATATGGATGCCAAGTGATGCAACAAACAAGGGAAGCAAGCCATGGAGCCTGCTTCCCTTCAAGATCGGTTAAGCATTGTTGTCCGACTACTTTTCGGTCGAAACGTACTTGGCATCGCTGCCAGGTAGGAGTTGGGCCACATGCTCCACAAAACGTTTGTCATCTTCGCTCAAGCGACGAACTGGAAGCGTGCAAAACTTGCCATTCTCTTTGATTAGGCGGACGCTGTCAGAGAAAATAGCTACCAGTTTTGCGTCGATCTGGAACAGTCCGGTGTTATCGTGCCAGGTGCGCGTCGACTTAAAGAAGTCAACTTCTGGAGCTGGCTCGCTGCTGACGGCGGGTTGCTCTTGCTCGGGGATGGCTGGAGTTCCGAAGAGGTCGTTCAGGTCGTTCCCCGTCGCTTCAACTGAAGTGGGCTGGCCGATCACGTCAGCACCCGGTTCCGACGGTTCCAATGAAGCTGGAGTTCCAAATAGGTCATCCACATTGCTTGGAGGAGCTGGCGAGGCTGGCTCCGGTTCGCCAAACAAATTGTCATTTGAAGGTGCTGCGTCAGTGGCAGGCGTGTCGAACAGATTATCGGCTGGAGCGGCCGCTGGCGGTTCGCCAAAGAGATTGTCATTGGCTGGTAGGGCAGGCGCTCCGAAAGGGTCATCCCCAGCCGGGGCAGCAGGCATCGGCTCAGCAGGCGGAGTGCCAAATAGGTCGTCCCCAGCCGGGGCGGCAGGCATCGGCTCAGCAGGCGGAGTGCCAAATAGGTCGTTCCCCGCCGGGGCCGCAGGTGCTGGGTCAGTTAACGCTGGTTCCGCAGGCGCACCAAATGGATCTGCCGCTGCAGGAGCGGGATCGACTGGCTTCATTTCGGGTTCGCCGAACAAGTTGTCACTTGGAGCAGGCTCAGTCGCGTTGCCAAAGGGGATGTCGGCGGGGGGCGTAGCAGGCGCCGTTTCACCGCTACCAGACGGATCCGCAGGAGTCGCAGGCAATTCCTGATTTGGAGCTGCGGGCATCTTTTCCGGTGTATCGGATGGGCTCTCTTCCGCGTTCTTCTCTATTACGCTAGGAGCAGCAGGTGTGGCTGGCTGAATCTCATTAGTCGTTGGTGGCGTAGGCTCCATCGGCACCGCTGATTCCGTATCCATCGGATCTCCCATATTCAGCGGAGCGCCCATGTCCATCGGCGCTGGTGGAATTTGCGGAGCGAGCATGTCCAAGGGGATCGACTGCGCCGGGGCGTAAGGAATTGCGGGAGCGCAATCAAGTCCGACATCGCAGCAGCCTGTATTGATCGTCGGTAGCACAGGCGCACATCCACTGTCGCAGCAGTCGGAGGCTGCTGGCGGGGAGCAAACCACGGGAGTTGCGCACGAAGGCTCGCAGCAGACCGCTGCGGCTCGTTTACCCAGAAGTGCGCGTATGCCACGACCGGCCCACGCTGGATTAAAAGTGATCAGAGCGCTCAACGTTGCAACGGTAGTGCAGCGAAACCAGTAACGAAAACCTTTAGTCATGTCGCTAAATCCCCGCAGTAATCGGGACCAATGTGGAGTGAGTCTTGAAAGAATGTGCAGGTTATGCTAGTCGGTCAAATCGGGAAGAGCAAGCAAAACAGCTAAATCTTTACGGGAGTTACAGTCGAAATTTGCGAAATCTTGGGTATTTGTCCCATCCAGCGCGGCTATAACGACCGACCCTTCGTCGGCGAGCCCCTCCGCGCAGCGATTCTCGGATTCTCCATGCGGGGGGGCTTCTCCGCGCTAGGAACTTGTCGAATCACTACCTAGAATGTGGCACTAACAATTCTGCTTAAAGCGATTCCGCATTGGTTTTGAAACTATTTTGGGCTGGCACACCTGGATGAAGCCACGTTGGTATCAAAGTTTGATGACAGGGGGGAGCCAACTGGTGCGTGGCTTGGTTTTCGGCTGGAGTCTGGAAGCCAAGAGTTTGCTCTTCCTGGCGTTTGCGCTAGGGCTCCCGATCGGTTTGGCCTTTTGGTTTGTGTTACAAGTGGTGGCAGAGCCGTTGGTCCGGCAGACGACTCGGCAAGCCGCCCGCGACTATGCCGAATCGGTAATCGGTTGGCGGCACGTTGATCGCCGAACTGCTGGGCAGGATGGACGCCCTCCCGCCCAGAATACCGAACCCGTCTACGCTGACGGCAATTCGTATTTCCTACCCGATGTGCTGTCGATTCTGCGGCGCGATTTGATCGACAACCCCGAATATCGCCACGAGTTTCTGATGCTTGATCAGGAAGTCGAATATGAAGCTTTGGATTGGGCCGAGCTCCCAGCGGGACCACAAGAAGAGCAATTGCTACAACAACTTGAAACGGTTTTCGGCGAGCGAACCACCCATCAACAGGAACTGAAAAATCTGTTGGAACAAGTTAGTACTGACAAGGTTGCGGAATCCGAAGAGTCGGTGGGCCAGGCACTCGGCACTGCCGTCGATGCAGGCTCGCCCAAAATAGCGCAGTTGAAAACGCGTTTGCAAGAGCTAGAAATTTTATTTCGGGAAGCCGGACCAGTGTTTCCGCAAGCTGATTTCTCCATGCGATTTGCAGACGAGACGCCTCCTGAAGGTTGGTATGTCTACTACCATACTGTCGATTTTCCAGATAGTTGCTTGACCTGTCACCGCCGCATCGAACGTTACGGAGCGCAACAAGTTCCATTTCGTGTCGTCAAAGTACTGCTCCCCTTTCGCCTGACACAAGTCGCTACGCCCACTACACTGGCATGGATGATCACGGTTGCGATGCTCACCGTCGCCTCCACGCTGCTAGTAGTTCACTGGGTATTGCGACGCTTGGTGCTCAATCCGTTGCGGCATCTGCGGACTGTGAGTGATGAGATCAGTCGTGGTAACACCAGTTTGCGCGTCAACATCGACACCGGTGACGAGTTTAACGAGTTGGGGGACGCTTTCAATCGCATGTTACGTCACATGACCGAGGGTCAACACAAGTTGCAGACGCTCAACTCCGAACTGGACGTCCGCGTCGATCAACTCGCCCAAGCCAATCTGCATTTATTCGAAGCCAATCGACTCAAGAGCGATTTCTTGGCTAACATGAGTCACGAACTGCGGACGCCACTGAACAGTATCATCGGCTTCAGTGACGTGCTACACGACATCACTGCCCTGACCGACAAGCAACGCAACTATGCGGCCAATATTCAGAAGAGTGGTAAATTGTTGCTGGACATGATCAACGATATTCTCGACTTGGCAAAAGTTGAAGCTGGGAAAATGCGGGTTACCCCGACTGCCTTCCGCTTGGAGACTCTGGTGAGCGCACAATGCGATATGCTGCGGAGCTTGGTCGACGAAAAGAACATGGACCTGCAAATTGAATCGGCCACGGATTCTCTCGAAGTTTTTCAAGATCAACCCAAGATACAACAGATTCTGACCAACCTACTTTCCAACGCCATCAAGTTTACCCCTGACGGTGGCTTGGTCACGATCTCACTCGGAGCCGTATCTGACAACTACTTTCACATCACAGTCAAGGACACCGGTGTGGGGATACCGGTCAGCGATTTTGAGATCATCTTTGAAAAGTTCCGGCAAAGCAACGCTGTATTGAAGAACGACGGCTTGACCCGTCAGCACTCCGGTACTGGACTTGGGCTGTCGATCGTCAAGGAGCTCTGCAAACTGCTCGGAGGTGAAGTCCGCCTGACGAGTCAACTAGGCACCGGCAGCACCTTTCAAGTCGTCTTGCCCATTCATTACGACGCCTCACAATCCGGTGAACTCGTCGCTACGACAACCTAAGGCTATAGCCCACTTGGTTTTCACTACGATTCACGATTAGTGACTACTACTATCGCCTGTATTCGTCGGTCAAGGCAACCCATTAATCGATGGGGCGCGTTTTCCGCAGAGTTTTATGCGAATAGCCCGCGATAGTGTTTTTCAAAGTTTTGCCATTGCATGGCTCATCGCGGATGGGATTACTGCTGACATCTTTGTCGTTTAGCACTAAACTAGCAGGCATCTACAATTGCCTCGTCATCAAAGTTGCATACGAATTCAGGGGCCATTGGTGGCGTATCGCGACTACAATGATATGCGAATTTGCAGTTCATACCGCCGTTAGCGGCTGAGAGAAAAGTCCATGCGTTTAGAGTTCATTTCGTTTAAGGCCTTCCCGCCCTTTGTCGACACGACGCTCACGTTTCCCGAGTCCGATGAAGAATCGCTGGCTGAGGTCCAGGTAATTACCGGACAGAACGGAAGTGGTAAGACTCGACTTCTGTGCGCGCTCGCCGCAGCTTGCGGGAACCCGAAAGACCTCGACGCCCGTCACCCGGCTGATAGTTCCGAACATCAGTTATTGGTTGGCTTTTCGCATGAAGATAAAAAAGCCGCCTTCGTGAGGACTTGGCGTCAGATTTTTGTTTTCAAACAAGCAGCGGATCGGGCGAAGTTGGTAGCGAGCTTGCCGTTACTGCGTGCTGACACTCCCGGTATGATTTGGACCACGGACGGACGACGAGAGAATATTCCAATTGAATTGCGTTTCAATTCGCTATCCGACTGGAAGTCTAATTCCCCGTTTGCCGTGCAAGCCTACCGAGGAACGGGACGCATCGCCGATCATCCCATTGTGGCGATGAAGCCGATAGCCTCCACGGATCCCAAGGAAGACATTTCGTTTGAACGCCCGCCGCATGACGATGCGTTGATTTGTCAGAGCATGGCTAATTTAAAGCTTAGCGCGGCCATGGAATATCAAAGCGGTGAACCTCGTGAACAGTGCCGCTCCATTAAGATAACTGAGCGATTCGAATCGGCGATTGCAACTGTCACAGGTCGGAGTTTCAGCTTTCAAGTAGCCAGACATCCTGATCTACATTTGGAGGTGCGATGGGGCGCCGCATCCATGAGCTTAGGTGCGTTACCCGATGGTCTGCGTTCAATAATCGCGTGGCTGGTTGCCTGTATTGCCAAGCTTGAATCGCAATTTCCCTCACATCCCAATCCGCTCGACATCCCACTGGTGCTACTGTTGGACGAACCGGAAAGCCACTTACACCCGGCCTGGCAGAGGCAGTTGATTCCAGCAGCCCAGCAGTTGTTTCCAAATGCGCAAATTTTCGTGGTCACACACTCGCCATTTGTGATTTCATCAATTAACTCGGGTTGGATCCACGTGTTGCGATTGGATGAAGAAGGCAAAGTCAGCGCCGATGAACCGGTGCGTTGCAGCAAGGGTGATTCGTTCCTCGACGCGGTCGAGGATGTCCTCGGACTCACTCAATGGTATGACCCAGAAACGGAATCGTTGTTGGCCGAATTTCGCAAGCTGCGTAGCGAGGTCGTACATGGTGACCGTTCGATCGATGTTCTTGAACAGAAGGCTGCCCTAATCGGCTCTCGCAGCGAGTCCTTGAAAGGAATGATGGCGCGCGAAGTCTATCAGGTGCGTTCGATCTTGTCCAAGGATGTAGTGAAGCAATGAGGAAGCTACGGCGTCCGGCGGCACCAAAAGTGCTTCAGGAAAATGGTGAGCGCTGGAATGCACGGTGGACCCAACTGAAAACACAAAACTCCTCCGCGAAATTTCAGTGGTACCAGCACGAAAGCCGTTCAGTTCGAAATTGGATCATTGACGACCTCCGCGCAATGACAGCGGGACATTGCGCTTTTTGCGACGGCTTCACCGTTGAGCCTGAGTCTGTAGAGCATTTTCGACCGAAGAGCGATGCTCGGTTTCTCCAACTTGCGTATTCTTGGGGGAACCTGTTTTTTTGTTGTGGCGGCTGCCAAAATCACAAGCTAGAGAAATGGGACGACGAGCTCATTGACCCCACTGTAGAGGATTTCCTCTTTGAAACCTACTTCGAATTCGATTTCACCACTGGCGCAATTCGCCCCCAGGCCTTAGCCACAGCAGAGGCAACGCGAAAAGCAGAAGTCACCATCCGTATGTACGGATTGGATTCAGTAGAAAGACGTCGTTTTCGACTTCTCGAGTTACGGCATTGGAACAGAAGCTCCTACCCTGTATTGGATGATTTCGCCTATCGAGACTTTGTTGCCTCACCACCACTCGATTCGACAAACGCCTAACTTCAAACAAACTAAAGTGTCATAGATCCTCCAAGGTATCACGCGATTCCTGCGAAGAGCAAAGTGGAATCAAAGGTGCCATTCGTTTCAGGAGTCTTTTTTTGCTCAGCGAGTCATTGATTCGCCCCCGAGTCAATCGCGGCGCAAGCGTTGCTGAAGTTGTTCCGACAATTGCGCGACAGTATCTGGATTTTGATCGGCAATATTCTGCGTCTCAGCGTCAGGCAGCGAATGATCATACAATTCGCAGTAGCCGTCAGGATGCAAAATCAAGCGATAGCGATCTGTGCGAATCGTCTTGGCTTTGGCGTACGAAATTGCGGAGTGACCATGCGCAGTATCGGGTGAGTCCAAGATTGTTTTCAACGATATGCCATCGACAAATTCAGGGACCGGCAGTCCGCTTAGATCGCACAGCGTCGGAAAGATATCGAGCGTCTCGACCATCGCCGCTGTTTTGGCCCCAGCCTGTGTGGCTGCTGGCGCACAAATGATCAGTGGCGAACGGAGCGACTCTTCAAACAAAGAATGCTTGCCCCAGATAGCATGTTCTCCCAAGTGCCAGCCATGATCTCCCCAGAGCACGATGATCGTGTTTTCCAATTGCCGCAGTTCATCGAGCCGATCGATCAACCGGCCAACTTGAGCGTCGGCATACGTCACGCAGGCGGCATAATGTCGGCGTACCTGATTGGCAAAATCACCGTCCGTATTGGGGTCGCGATCCCAGCGGTTGTATTTCATAAACTCACCCGACGCATGCCAAGTGGTTTTGCCATCAGGTTTCTCAGGGTGGGGGATGGCGGGCAATTCGACGCCAACATAATTCTGCATGTACTTTGCTGGGGCACCGAAGGGGAGATGCGGCCTGAGTATGCCCACCGCCAGGAAGTACGGTTGGCCGCCACTCGACAGCAGCTCCAGTTGTCGTAACGCTTCGTCCGTGGTCAGGCCATCTGGGTAAATATTGTCTGGGCCATCGGCTGACTGGAGAACGTCCATCTGAGTTGCATCGTTTCGAATTTCTCCATGGGCTAGTCCATGCATGAAACCACGCGGATGTTGCCAATCTCCCGATGGACACAGGTGTCGATCCCACGCTCCAGGCATCTCGATAATGTCTTCGCTGTCCCAATCATCCCCTCCTCTTCCACCGGGATGATGCGAAACTTTTCCGACGGAGACGGTAGTGTATCCATGCTGTCGGAACCATTCCGACATGCTCGGAGCAACTTGCTCGGGTTTCGTCGCCAGTAGTTCCGCGCGGTCAAAAATCGCTTCGTTGCCGCTTCCACCGTAGCGTCCGGTGAGCAGCGTGAACCGCGATGCACCGCAAGTCGGTGCCTGCACGTAGTGTTTATGAAATGCAACACCTCGAGTAGCCAAGCGATCGATGTTGGGGGAGTGAATGTAGGCCTTGCCGAAGCACTGTAGTTCGGGACGCAGGTCATCGACACAAATCAGCAGGACGTTCGGTCTCTCGGCGGCAACAAGGAGCGCAGTGCCCAGCACAACTGTTAGCCCTGCGAGACTCCACGATATCGTGCTCAGCCCGGTCGTGATGGCTCGGCGTCTAATTGAGTTTGGCATGGTGGATCCGTGGAGTGGTTAATTAAAAGTGGTTCGGGCTAGTCCGTTCATTCGGTGAATAATTGACTCTATTCTACTGCATACAGTTATGTGATATACTGACACGGCGGAAATCTGGCCCGTTAACAGGTTACCAATACATGCTTCAAGCGAAAAAATTGGCATCTTCGCTTGTGGTATAGTGTAGGTGTCAGAAATCAGCTGATGATATAATATGAGCGATTTAATATGAGCTCGGTTATCCTAGAACTTGATCTACCAGAAGACTGGGCCGATTTTAGCCTGCCGCCTGCTTTAGATGCACGCCTAACTGCGCTTCTCGATCAGCAGGATTCAAGCGGACCTTTGAATGAGCCAGAGCAGCATGAGGCAGAGGCATTGTGCAAGCTGGTGGACATGCTCGCTTTGTTGAAGCTGCGCGCTGAACGTGCTGCGGGTAAAATACAAGAGTGAGTCCTCACATCCCGGCAGTGTTAGTGAGGGTGGTACGTCGCAGGGCCGCTGATGTCTGCGAGTACTGCCTGCTGCCACAGAGTTCTCAAGAGGCAACTTTTCATGTTGATCATATTGTGCCACGGGCCGCTGGCGGCGCGACCGAAGCGGGCAATCTTTCTCTCGCCTGCGTGACTTGCTCCCTACGAAAAGCCGCTAGGTTCTTTGCTGTGGACCCGATCAGCAATGAGTTGGTTCGGCTTTTCCATCCTCGCGACTGTTTGTGGCGCAACCACTTCATACTCAACGACGAATTTCTAATTGAAGGGTTAACGCCGATCGGCCGCGCCACAGTAAATGCCCTCGGTATGAACCGAAATGCCATTGTTTCAATCCGCAAAGATCTCAATTTCCTAGGCCGTTTCCCACCGTAGAGATAACCGTCTTAAGTCATTCGGAATTGAAAACATTATGATTCAACGTCCATTATTTCGATGTCTATTAGGTAGTCTATGAGACTCACTAATCCCGCAAGCCTGGCGATGTGCTTTGTTCTGTTTGCTTCCAACGTTGCCGAAGCCGATCGGCCCTCGGGCGACACGCCGCTGAATGTGCTGTTTATCGCCGTGGATGATATGCGCGCTGAATTGGGTTGCTACGGTTCACCGATTGTGCAATCTCCCAATCTTGACGCGTTGGCCGAACAGAGTCTGTTGTTTGAACGCGCGTACTGCCAACAAGCGGTCTGCAATCCGTCGCGAGCTTCGCTGCTGACGGGATTGCGAGTCGATACGCTGGGTATCTACGACTTACCGACTCATTTTCGCCAGCGTTTTCCAGACATCGTCACGCTGCCACAAATGTTCAAACAACACGGCTATCAGACCTACGACATCGGTAAGATCTTTCACAACTACCGACAGGACGAATGGCGTGGGGATGCGGTGAGTTGGAGTGGTGAGCAAGTCTTGCATTACGGCAGTCATGGTGACGACCAAGCGGTAGTCGCAGGCAGTCCACCGCTGGATCAAATTTCATTACCCCGAGCTGAAAAGCTGGCGGTTGCCGATGATGCGTATTGGGATGGACAGATTGCCGCCGCAGCGATCACAAAGCTCCAACAACTCAAGGACCAACCCTTTTTTCTGGGGGTCGGATTCTGGAAACCTCACCTACCATTCAATGCACCGGCCAAGTACTGGGAATTGTACGATGCAGCAGAAGTCGCACTGCCAGCCAATCCGCAGCCTCCCGTGAACGGACCCTCTATTGCCCTGCACGAGAGTCGCGAACTAAAACGTGGCTATCCAGACGGCTTGAGCGCAGACCAGGTCAAAGCGCTTAGGCATGGCTACTACGCGGCGATCTCCTACGTCGACGCGCAGATTGGCAAGGTGCTCGACGAACTGGAGCGGCTTGAGTTGCGAGACAAGACGATTGTGGTCTTTTGGTCAGACCATGGTTTTCATCTAGGAGAGCATGATCTGTGGTGTAAGAATTCGAACTTTGAACTCGACGCGCGCGTGCCAATGATGATTGCAGTCCCAGGGCAAACCACGGCCGGCAAACGTACGCAATCGCTGGTGGAACTGCTCGACATCTATCCGACGCTGGCCGATCTGTGCGGACTTCAACAGCCTCACACATTGGAAGGACTCAGTCTGCGCCCCATCTTGGAGGACGAAACCGCGACAGTCCGCAATTATGCGCTGACGCAGAACCCTCGCCCCGCAACGGGTGAGTCGTCCGAGCAACCGATTATGGGCTACTCCATCCGCTCCACTACGCATCGTTACACACAATGGCGGGATCGCGCGTCGGGAGAGATCATCGCCAGCGAACTTTACGATCACGCGCTCGATCCACTTGAGACTCAGAACATAGTTGATGATCCTGAGGCGCTCCCCGTGATTGCGCGGCATGCGGCCTATTTGAATCAGGCTGCTCCGCTACCTAAGTTGGAACATCGCCCCAACGTTTGTTTTATTCTAGTTGACGATTTGGGCTGGGCCGATCTCGGCTGTCAAGGACATCCTTGGCATCGCACCCCCAACATCGATCGACTGGCCGCACAAGGGATGCGTTTTACCAACGCGTACTCTCCAGCACCAATCTGTTCCGCCGCGCGGGCCAGCATCTTGACCGGCAAGGCGGTGCCACGGGTGGGACTTGAATTCGTGACGAAGAATGCACCGGGGCGACAGAAACTTGATGCACCGCAGCCGCTCGAAGCACCGCCGATCGTTGTCAACCTTCCGTTGAAAGAACTAACCATTGCGGAACAGCTCAACGAACTCGACTATCAGACTGCGTTCTTTGGCAAGTGGCATGTGAGCCAGCACTATCAGCAGCGTTACCTAGCATGGCATCCTCTCTACGGACCTCAGCAACAAGGCTTCCAGTTCGCAGTCGAGGATTTTGGCGATCACCCGTATGCTTGGTCCAAGCGAACGCCGCCCGACGCTGCTCAAGGAGTCTTTCCCGTTGACAGTTTGTTCACTCAGGCGAATGATTTTATTGGCGGCCAGCACGAGCGTCCGTTTTTCATGATGGCGTCGTTGTACTACGTCCACACGCCTGTCGAGAATCGTTGTCGTTGGTTGGTCGAACAGTACGACGGTATCATCCCCGACGATGTCGTGAAACGCGAGCGGCGATTGGAATACGCGGCCTTTGTCGAGACCATGGATCACCACGTGGGGAGCCTACTGGACGCGATCGATAACGCTGGTTTGGCTGATGACACACTAGTGGTTTTGATGTCTGACAATGGTGGACATCCCGAGTATACAGCTAATGCGCCATTGCGCGGATCCAAATGGAATCTGTATGAAGGAGGCATCCGCGTGCCGTTTATCGCGCGTTGGCCAAGGAAGATCGCAGCGGCGTCGACCAGTGACACACCCGTCATCGGATACGATCTCCTCCCCACCTTTGTAGCCTTGGCTGGAGGGGAGACGCCCGAGACCGACGGTGCCAATTTGATACCACTACTTAAAGGCGAAGAATTCGAAACAGAACGCGATTTGGTGTGGCATTTCCCTTACTACCATCCCGAAACGTCTTTTAGCACTTCGCTCCCCGAAATTGGCGTCAACGATTTCGCCATCAGTCAAACGCGTCCACAATCGGCGCTACGCAGCGGCCAGTACAAATTGATAACATTCGCCGAAGATGAGAGAATGGAGTTATACGATCTTCAGCACGATGTCTCTGAGAGTCACGATTTACGTAATGAACAACCTGTACTTGCCGACCAGCTCTATCAGCGACTCCAGCAGACACTCGACGCCATGCACGCGCGACGCGCCGTGCCACGTGAATCAAAAGCGAATGCCGTTCCGACTAAGTGAGCCCACGCTGTTAGGTCTTGCCGAATGCTCCATATTTTTGCCGCACTTCTTTTTGTCGGAAAACATTCGCGGCTGACGTCGTGCGACGATGGTCTTGAACACCGATCGGAAGTGCCAGACCTAAAATGCACCGACAAAAAGATGTGCGGCAAAAAGATAATACGAAGAGTCGCCGGGTGGAAGGCTCATCCTACAGCGTGCTATTTAGGAACTTCCCCAACAAAGGGAGGTTACTCGCTATCCGACCAATATGCAGTCAACGACCAATCGATATGAGCTCACCAATAGAACCGCTGTCCGCCTTGGGCATTGACATTGGTGGAGCGAATTTGAAACTAGCCAATTCGCGCGGCGAAAGTCTGTCGACGTTCTTTCCGATGTGGATCGAACATCGGCGCCTGGCGGATCGGCTCAAGGAGTTAGTGCATCAGTTCTGTCAGGCAACGCGCGAGGACTACAAACTTGTCGCGCTCACCATGACTGGGGAAATGGCCGATTGCTTTGCTTCGCGACGTGCGGGAGTAGCTGCCATCTTGGATCAGGTACAGCAAGCGTTTCCAGAATTGCCTGTGTCGGTCTACGCGGTCGATGGAACTTGGTTGACGGTCGAAGCGGCTGGCCAAGATCCTTGGCGGGTGGCATCAAGCAATTGGCACGCGCTGGCCAATTGGATCGTCCAATATCCCGTCACTCGCAACCCGGCGCTGCGATTGGTGGTCGATATCGGCTCCACCACCGTCGATGTGCTGCCTGTTGAACAGGATGGCATAGTGACTACCGCGCGGACGGACGGAGACCGCTTAAAATTGCAACAGTTGGTCTACACCGGCATGAGTCGCACTCCTATCGCTGCGATTGTTTCATCGGTTTGTTTAAACGGCTCCAACTATCCACTGGTCGCAGAGCGGTTTGCCACCAGCGACGATGCGTATGTCGTACTAGGGCTAGTTGCTCCCGACGAACCGCGTTACGAACGCGAATGCGAGCAAAGTCACTTCGGTCCCACGCAAAGCGTGTCAAGCCAAATTGAGTCTGAGGCTTGTGACACAGCCGATGGTCGATCGCGTAGCCTCCTGAACGCGCGGGCGCGGTTGGCACGGATGCTCGGCGAGGATAGTGAGCGATTGACCGTCGGTAAGCTTGAAGACTTTGCGCAACAAATCATTGCCGCACAAGCCGAAAAGGTAGCTAGTGCCATCTGCGGCAACTTGCCGCAAGTTGCGGCAGAGGACGAGTTGCCAGTGATCCTATTCTCTGGTCATGGACGGGGCTTAGCCACCGCTGCGCTGCAATTGGTTGACCGGCCTGTCAGGAGCATCTTTCTAGATGATCTTGTTTCGCAGTCCGCCGCCCGCTGTGCCCCAGCCATGGCCGTTGCTTGGCTCCTAGAAAATCAGCAGTCTAAGTGAATCTCAGGCGCTAGCGTCTGAGGTTCACGAAGTCAACTATTTTTTCGCGGGCTGCTTGGCGAAGTCTCCGGCTGTGACGACGACTAGTCGCTCGGGGGCGATGTACTTGCGCAACGCCGCGTTGACATCCTCGATTTCCAACTTGCTGATTTGATCCTCAAGCTTGGCATAGTAGGCCATGGTCCGGCCAGCGAACAACGATTGGGCCAGCAGGGACGCGAGCGTACTGTCTTGCGTTCGTTCGAGTTGCTCGCTCTGCAAATAACCCTGCTTCGCCTTGTCCAGTTCGCTGGCGGTGATACCATCCTTCAACAATAGGGCTATCTCTTCATTGATGACTTCAATCAAGCGATCGCGATTCTCTGGGTTGGTGATCGCGTAGATTGTCAGATTGGTCCGCTCGTCGACTGGGTGGGAGCTAAGTCCGGTGCCGACGCTGTAGGAGAGTCCCTCTTTCTGACGCACGCGATCCCCCAAACGCGATGACAGGGCGCCTCCTCCCATGATGTAGTTGCCGATCTCCAGCGGACCATAATCGGGATGGTCGTCGCGCATGGCGATCTGTTCGCCAGCGTAATAGACAGCGTTGGCCTTATCTGGTGTCAGTATTTCCTCAACTCGTCCTGGGATATCTGTCAGCGCAGGTTGAGCCACTCGCTCTTGAGGAACGTCGGATGTCCAGCCTTGGAAGATGGCTTCGCAAGCGGCGATCATTTCTGCGGGGTCAAAATCGCCGACAGCCGTGACCTCACCATATGAGCCGCTCAACTGGGTTGCATGCAGCTTGGCGACTTCGGCAATGGTCACACTGCGATAGCGGGCGATACGCTCTTCCAACGTCGGGACGTAGCGAATGTTCGTCTCTTCGAAAGGTGCCAGCGCACGGCGCAAGGCAACGCTGGCGAGCACGCTCGGTTCCGTCAAACGCGCCTCGTAGCTCGAAATTGCTTGCCTGCGAATCACTTCCAATTCGTTCGAATCAAAGGCGGGTTGCCTGAGAATCTCACCAATCAGCGGCAGCAGTTCAGCGAGTTTATCGCGTTTGGTCTCAATTGAAACGCTCAGTAATCCGGTCGTCCCCGAGAGACTGACTTGGGAACGCAGTTCATCCAGCCGATCAGCCAACTGTTCATGATTCAGTTTCTTCGTGCCGCGCATCAATATTTCAGGTAGGAACTCAATAGCGGTCACGTAGGGGAACAATGACTGCTCATTGCCGTAGCGGAGATTGATATCGATATTGACGGAATTCCCCCGCGTTTTCTTGGGGAGCCAAGCGGTTTTGAGCCCAGTGCTCAAGGCACCACGAACTGTCCGCGCCTCGACTGCCGACGGATCGGGGTCGAATTGCTCTCCCTGTTCGATCGACTCGCGGCCAGAATAATTGGCCAGCATCTCAGCCAAGTCTGGTTTGGTCGGAATTTCAATGCGCTCGCTCGACTCCGACGGGAGGAACAATCCCAATGTGCGATTGTTGCGTCGCAAGTACTTAGCGGCAGCTTGTGTGCATTCCTCGGGGGTAAGTTGTTCGACAAAATCGCGGAACAGAAAGTACAATCGCCAATCCCCTTGCGCGGCCCACTCACTCAACTCGACAGCGATGGTCTTAGTGTCGGTGGCGCGAAGATCACGATCTTTTTCGAATTGAGTTTGCGCTCGCTTCAGTTCCTCGGCCGTGATCGGATTCTTTTCAACTTCTTCGATCGTTTGCAGTAGTTTATTTTGGGCTGCGTCGATCGATTTCTCAATGGGAACTTGGGCGGTAAACATAATCACACCTGGGTCATGCAGTGCCATTGACATGGTGGAAGAACTGCTGGCCAGTTCTGGCAATACCAATTCACGATACAACCTGCCGCTTGGTTCGGCGCCAAAAATGTAAGCCAGCATCTCGACGGCCGCGAATTCGCGATTGGCCCCGCTGGGGACGTGATAGGCAACATTGATCAGTTGCGTAGTCCCCACGCGGCGCAGAACAACCATGCGTTCGCCATCTTGGGCAGGTTCGGTGGTATAGGTGCGATCCATTGGGACAGGGGGCGCTTCGAGGCTGCCGAAGTACTTTTCGACTAGCTCCAGTGCTTGTTCTTCCTCGAACTTGCCCGCCACGACGACCATGATATTGTCGGGACGATAGAATTTCCGGTAGAAGGCCTGTAGACGATCGATGGGGACGCGTTCGATATCGCTCTGATTGCCGATAGTACTACGTCCATAGTTATGCCAATCGTAGGCGGCCGACTGGACGCGTTGCATCAAAATCCGATTGGGGCTGTTCTCGCCACGTTCGAATTCGTTGCGCACGACAGTCATTTCCGAGGCGAGATCCTCACCCTTAACGAAGCTATTCATCAAGCGATCCGCTTCTAAGCGAATCGCGAATTCCAGATTCTCAGCGACTTGTTCGGGGGTGGTGGCTGGGAGTGTTTCATAATAGTTAGTGCGGTCCAGCCAGGTTGTTCCGTTAAAATCCGCGCCACGATTCATCAGCGCATCGGGAACTTTGGGGTGGCTGGGGGTCCCCTTGAACAACATGTGCTCCAGCAGGTGAGCCATTCCCGCTTCGCCATATCCTTCGTGTCGCGAACCCACAAACACCGTCATATTCACGGTCACCGTCGATTTACTCGGATCGGAAAAAAGTAGAACTTGTGCCCCATTTGCTAAACGATATTCGGTAATGCCTTCGATTGAGGTGACTTGAGTAGTAGCCGATTCTTGGGCGACGGACATTGAAACTCCAAAACAAGCGAGTGATGCCATAGTCAGGACGGTCAACCGGTTCATTGCGAGCAGGATCACGATCACCTCCGTACGAATTCTAAGTGGGTGTACTTCGAGCCCTGCCATTGTAGCGCATCTAAGTGGCTAGTGGCTAGCTTCTGATGCGAGGCGTGGGCGAGCTGCTCGACGATTTGCGTGACGCGTCCGGAATCGATCGCTTGAGAGACAATTTGCACACATTCGCGCAAGTCGTTGGAAACTCCAGCAATCCAGAGCCCTGCGGCCGCGTTGATGACCACGCAATCGCGACGCGGACCAAGTTCGCCAGCCAAGACACCCTGAATGCAGCGAGCGCTTGAAATCGGATCATCCGCAAACAGTTCATCTCGTGGACTGGGGGCGATGCCAAAATCATCTGGGCTCCAACGGTACTCGACAATCCCCTGAGGTGTTACCTCTAGTACACGTGTGGCGGCAGAGAGGCTGATCTCGTCGACGCCATCTTCGCCACGAACAACCAACGAGCGCTCGGTTCCAAGTTGCCACAGCGCGGCCGCCATGGCGTCTTGCAATTCGGCCGCACCGACGCCGAGCACCTGGCGTCCGGCGCGGGCTGGATTGGCCAACGGGCCCAGGCGATTGAAAATTGTGGGGCGGGGGATTTGCCGACGGACGGGCCCTACATAACGCATCGCAGGATGGAAATGAGGGGCAAAACAGAAGCAAATCCCGACGTCTTGCAAGCATCTGGCAACCACCGTTGGGCTAGCTTCCAGATTGATCCCAAGTTCGGAAAGCACGTCGGCCGATCCGCTCGAACTCGTTATCTTGCGATTCCCATGTTTGGCGACGGCAACTCCCGAGCCTGCGATGGCCAGCGCTGCAGCAGTGCTAATGTTGAATGTCTTGGCCCCATCCCCCCCCGTGCCACAGGTATCGACGATCGGGTGTCGGTCGCTGCCGACAATCAACATCGAATCGCGTAGTGCTTGGGCCGCCCCGACCAACTCGGCGGTCGTTTCGCCTTTGTCTGCCAAGGCAATTAGAAAGTCGCGCATCGTCGCTTCATCCGCCTGGCCACTTAAAAACCAAGCGATCGCATCACGCATCTGTTCGCTCGAAAGATCAACTCGCGATTGGAGCAAAGTGATTATTTCGGTAAGATCTGTGGACTGCATCGGGAGCTTTTTACTTAACTTATCGAGCGATCGGCCGAACAAACAAAATGGTAAGCGTTCATGGTAAACGCGGGGATTGAGACAAAGTAGAACCATTGTCTCCATGGCTTAGAGTAGAACCATTGTCTCAATGGTTCACCGCTTCAGATTCCTAAACCTCGTCAAATGCCCGAACATTTGGGCATAATACATTCCTGAAATCACTTGATATCCAAAATCTAAACCTCGGTAAAACATGAGTCCTACCGAGGCCAAGCGAGTTATTCCTCTCGCCCTGACCCAGTTATCCCTTGGCAGGCCCGCTCCTCAGCAGAGCCTACCTCCGGTTCGCTGGGCAGATTCAGTGTAACCGATCCAATGCGGCTGAGGAAACGAAACGCAACCACGATATTCTTTTTGCCCTGCCATGCCTCCGAAAACCTGTCGCCCGGGGTTGTTACCTATTGATTCTTCTATAGAGCGTAAATTACTTATCAATTATGTCTTCGCTGGAGAATTGTGCGTGGTGTCGTTCAGCGACTACCGTGGGCGGAGTTCAGAGATCACTTTACTACTTCTTCCCGGCGAGTGGCAGTGGATGGTATGATTTCCGGCAAGATTCACTCAAACAGGAAGCAACATGGCTCGCAAGGTAATCATCGATTGTGATCCGGGGATTGACGACGCTGTCGCCCTGGTGCTGGCGCTATTTGATCCGCGACTTGACGTGGTGGCCATTACGGCGTGCGCCGGGACGGTCGATGGTGAACAGGCCACACAGAATGTTCGGGCTTTGGTGGAACGGCTCGATCCGCCGCGCATGCCTCGTATCGGCTCGGCCTTGGACCCAGAGCTGGGAGCGGCGGTTTCCAACGGCACTTTGTTGCATGGCGAAGATGGGCTGGGGAATCTCGATTGGGAACCGGTTTCCCGACAACACTCACTCCCCAGCGACAAACTCATTGCCGATCGCTTGCGAGCAGATCCTGGCGAGGTGACGATTGTCTGTATGGGTCCATTGACGGGGGTGGCCAAGGCCATGGGACGCGATCCCGCCCTGATACCGATGCTCGATCGGATCATTATCGCCGGTGGTTCGGTCAGTGGGATTGGAAATGTTACTCCCTCAGCGGAGTTCAACATGCACTTCGATCCGGTGAGTGCTCAAGTGGTTTTTCAATCGGCGACAACTAAAAGCCTGATCCCACTGGAGATCGCGCGGGAATTGAGTTTCGGTTTTGAGTTAGTGGAAAAGCTCCCGCCGAAGTACACGAAAGTCGGGGCGGTCTTGGGGGAGATCGTCCCTCATTACTGTCGCGCTGCGCGACAGCACTTGGGGCAAGAGTCGATTAGCCTACATGCTGTATTGCCGATCCTGATGCTGGTCGAACCGATGTTGTTTGAGTGGGAAGAGCTGGCTGGTGACGTGGAAACCATTGGTGAGCTGACGCGTGGCACCACTATTTTCGACCGCCGCTCACCGAGGCAATGGCGGACCAATATGGAAGTCGCCACCGCGATCGACAAGGTCGCCGCTTACGACGCCTTTTATAACTGTCTTAAGTACGCGGCGCAAGAATAGCAACATTAGCTTCATCCACCCCAAATATTGGGGTTGGTTCGTAGTGGACGAGGCAACGAGTCTTTGTCGTGAACCGGGTCAGTAGGACTCGTAAACTCGTCATCTACTCCAATACTTAGGTTAAAAGATGAACTAGGCCTAAAACTCGACGGGTAGTTCGGAGTCAACTGAAGCTTGGGCGGCCAAACACATGCGGACTGACCAACGCCCATCTTCGGCGGTGCAGTGCAGGGGAGTACCACGGCGGAGCGCGTCACACATTCGCTGGATTTGGTCTTCAAGCTCAAACAGTTCGCCGGTCATCTTTTCGATTTTTACCGTTTCAACTTGCTTGCCATCGAAGGCGCGCAGCGAAAAAGTTGGATGTCGCGTCCGATCCATGGCACCACTCCAAGAGGCCCACAAGGCACCTTGAGTTCCAGTCACCTTGATCGTCTGATGATGTTCAAACGCGCACAACGTTTGCGTGATTACCGCGTAGGCACCACTGGTAAATTTAAGTATCGCGCTGAAATTGTCCTGTAACTCTGGATGATCCGCTTGGCTAGAGTTGGCGGTGGCGACGACCGATACCGGATCTCCACTGGCCGCAAGATACCAGCGCGCCAAATCGAAAAAGTGAATCGGCTCTTCCAGTATCCAGTTCCCTACGCGCGCGATGTCATACCGCCAACCATCTGCTCCCAAGCGATAGGGATTGCGAGACAATTCGACAAGTGCATACAGCGGTTTGCCAATGAAACCGTCATCGATCATCTGTTTGGCCAAGCCCCACATCGACGATAGCCGCAATTCATGGCCGACCGCCAGTAGGCATTTGTTTTCTTTCGCGAGCTCGATGAG
Source organism: Pirellulaceae bacterium (assembly GCA_041741715.1). Taxonomy (GTDB): domain Bacteria; phylum Planctomycetota; class Planctomycetia; order Pirellulales; family Pirellulaceae; genus Aureliella. Next base: position 82,415 of record JBGSJT010000697.1, read on the forward strand.
CTGATCGCACTCGGCCAGCGAAACCCCCATTGGTTTTTCCAGTAGTAGGTGCGTGCCCGATTGCAGGACGGCTGAACCGATTTCCAAATGCAAGTAGCTGGGGACCACCACATCGATACAGTCGAGGCCACCGGCGGCGATGAGTTCGCGATAATCGCTATAAATTCTCGCATGTGGATAGGCCACGCGCGCCGCCTCCACGGAGGCTTCACTGCGGGCCGCGATCGCCACCAAATCGGCATCGGGACATTTTTCAATGGCATCAGCGTGATGCTTCCCCCACGCGCCAAAGCCGATCAGAGCAAACTGGACAGGTTTTTCTTGCGAAGTGCTCATAAGTTGTTTTTCGTGTTAGCATCGTGCGGGAAATAACTGTCCGAACTTAAACGTAGCTGCGGTCGCCAGACCGCAGGAAACTATGACAGTTATTTCCCGTACGATGCTTAGGTGAAGGGGCAATAGACTATTTGAATTCTCACAGTATTATCTTTTTGCCGCACATCTTTTTGCCGACGGGTGTTTAGAACTCGTCAATTATGAATCGAGCTGAAGGCTACATCGCGTCGTCATCAGCAGCTGGCATTCTCCGACAAAAAAATGTGCGGCAAAAAGATGAAAGATTGATGGTAGACTACCTGCAGTTTGGCGACTGCAGTTTCGCTTAACACGCGACAATCATTAGTTTCTTGATGCTTAGGCTCATTCAAAGGAGAGCATCAACTGCGTCTCGAAAGCGTCATTTTCAAGGGGAGAGGTCAACTTGTTTCCAATTGCAGCAATTGTCGTCGCAGAATGGGCATCATCGGCGGCGAATGCTTTTCGTCGCGTCAGTGGATTGTCGGCTTTCAATTGGAAGCGATGTTCCTTGCAAGCCGCCGCGAGGTGTTGAAGTACTTCGACAGCGGACTCGAAATTCGGATGCTCTTCAGGTGCTAGTTGCAACGCCTGCAATTCCGCACTAACAGACAGCAGATAGTTTCCTTCTTGGTCATCAAACCAGAACTTGACTAAACCAAGTTGTTGGAGGTATTCAAGGGTTCGCACATGGGGACGCTTTCCAAGACCTACGCAGGGAGTCAAATCAAACTGTGGGTCGAGCCGTCGCACCACCGCAAACAGCCAATTCATGGGTAGCGGCGGAATGATCAACGCGTCGCACACTTGGAGTGCTAACTGAAAAAATTCTTGCTGCGACGGTGACAGAGTCACAGAGGGCCTGGCCAAGCTGGGGACAGGAGAATTGTTCGGAATCGTGGGACCGATTTTCGCCGTCGTGTGGTTCGTCAGTTTGGTTGGTTTCGAGTGGTTCGGCATTCGAAAACAAAACTTGGCCAACGTGGGGGAAACGGATTGGCTACCCACGCACAACCATGCGCGGCGATTGAGTTCGTTGAGCTTGGTGACCAGCGGGATAAAATCGCTGTCACCAGAGACGATCACAAACGTGTCGATGTGATCCTTACAGAAGGCGATCTCCATGGCATCGACCACCAATTTAATGTCGACGCTGTTCTTGCCGTGGGTGCTAACAACATCAATCATCTCGAATCCAGCATCGCGCAAATGTGACTTGTGCGACGAAAAGCGGCCCCAGTTGGCATAGGCTCGGCGCAGTACAACGGTCCCCTCGCGAGACACTTGCGATATTATTGCTGCTAGCCCCGCTCCAGTTGGCTGGGCAACATTTTCGTAGTCGACCAACAGAGCAATGTTGCTGTTGGTGGATGGCATGGATGGTGAAGTATTGGACATTGGCTCAGACTCAACGCGCTCGTACTAAATGGGGCGCTCCTTTGTAGCCATCACGCGGAGCGTGATGGCTACTTTCTGTGAACGGTTACAAAAAATTTTCGCTCCTACCAGCAAGCGGGCTAGGGGGCAGTGACATCACGGTACTGCATTAAACCTGTCACTCTAACGGATCGCAACCTTGAACCAGCGGCGGAACGTACAAATTGATTCAGTTTCTCGCTTGCAGCCGAAGTCGAATCAGTCGAAACTATGGTAGTGATTGGGGGAATCTGGCCAGTTGGTTAGACTTTGCCCACTTTTCAATCAATGCTTGGGAGTTGGAAGCTAATGTTCGCGCGGATATTACAAATGGTCAGGTCGAGGTCGTATTTGGCGGTTGTTTTGTGTGGGATCGCAGCTGCGTCCAGCACTGCGGTGCGAGCCAATGAAGCCGCCCCGGTCGACTTTCAAAAAGTCATGAACGATTTCCAACTGAGCAACAATTACGGCAAGTCGATCGCGTTGCGAGATTTTTCGGACAAGCCGATTGTGGTTTTGGCATTTCTCGGGACCGAATGTCCGCTGGCCAAACTCTACGGTCCTCGGCTGAGTGAACTGCAGGATCGATTTGCCGATCAAGGTGTGGTGGTCCTGGGGATCAACTCCAACAAACAAGATAGCTTGACGGAGTTGACCGCATATGTTCATCGTTCAAAGATCAATTTTCCAATGTTGAAAGATGTCGGTAACAAATTGGCCGATGCCGTGGGGGCAACGCGGACCCCCGAGGTATTTGTGCTCGATAGCAATCGCCAAGTGCGATACCACGGACGCATCGATGATCAATACGGCGTCGGTGTCGCGCGACCTCAAGCCGAACGAGCCGATTTGGCGGTAGCGATTGAAGAACTGCTCTCTGGAGCTTCAGTTACTCAAGCTACGACGGTGGCGGTGGGCTGCTACATTGGCCGAGTCAAAAAGATGGAAGCTGCGGGGCAGGTAACCTTTAACAAACACATCGCGTCGATTTTGAACGCGCGCTGTGTCGAATGTCATCGCGCCGGTGAAATTGGGCCATTCACACTCACCAGCTACCAAGATGTGTTGGGTTGGGAAGATACGATCCTGGAAGTGATAGCCGACAATCGCATGCCCCCCTGGAATGCCAATCCCGAGTATGGGCACTTTAAAAACGATGCGCGGTTGAGTGAGCCAGAGATCGATCTGCTGAAGTCATGGATCGCCAGCGGGATGCCTGAGGGGGACGCCGCCGATCTACCGGAGCCACCCAAGTTTGTTGAAGGGTGGAAAATTGGTCAGCCTGATCAAATCATTTATATGAATGACTCGGCCTTTACCGTTCCTCCTCAGGGAGTCGTCGATTACCAACGCTTTTTGGTTGATCCAGGTTGGACAGAAGATAAGTACATTGATGCCGCCGAAGCACGTCCCGACAATCGTGGCGTAGTGCATCATATCTTGGCGTTCATCATTCCACCGGGTGCCAAACGCATGAATTTGCAGACGGTCCTAGTCGGTTATGCACCGGGTAGTTTGCCGGTGGAATTGAACGATGGTTTGGCGATTCATGTGCCAGCCGGTTCTAAATTGCTGTTCGAGATGCACTACACTCCCAACGGCAGTGAGCAAGTTGATCGCAGCTTTATCGGCGTTCATTTCACCACCCAAGACAAGGTCACAAAAGTGCTGCAGGGGCAAGCGGTGGTAGAACACGACTTCGTCATTCCTCCTGGCGCGGCCGCGCATGTAGTCTCTGCCAATTATCGCAGCAAGCAGGACGAGCTATTATTGAGCATGACACCGCACATGCACCTGCGAGGCAAGGCCTTCCGTTACGAAGCCTTTTATCCCGATGGCCGACAGGAAGTGTTGCTGGATGTCCCCAAGTATGATTTCAATTGGCAGTTGAAATACATTTTGGACGAGCCCAAGCGGCTCCCAAAAGGGACGAAGGTGGTGTGTACGGCCGTATATGACAATTCGGCGGGCAATCTTTCCAACCCCGATCCTAGCCGAAAAGTTCGCTGGGGAGATCAGAGTTGGGAAGAGATGATGATTGGCTTCTTCGACACCGTCGCGGTGGATTAAAGAGTGGATTAAAGGACACTTCTCGGGGAGAGTCGCGACGGGCACCGACGAAGTTGGTCGGCGAGCGGAGAGGGAGGCTCGGCTGGAATTTCCCTCCCCGTCGCTTAGGCTCCAACCCTCCCACCGTAAGTTGCGTCGAATACGACGTAACTTGCGGTGGGAGGGTGAGTTGCACGAAACTAAACCGGCGATCAGCGAGAAGTGACATAAATTTAGTAGTAGAGATGCAGTTTCTTGAGTACCAATTGGCTGGGGTTTCGCTGAACACTTAACTAACGTTTTGGACGGACGGCCAAGTGGAGTGGCTGGTGGTGAGATCTGCGTCGAATCGGGAAATCACCTGCGGAACTTTGCTGCAATTGTCGCGTCTAAACGGTAACTGGATCGGATTAGTGTCGACGATTCACTCTATGCGGTGAGAGAGTCACTGACGCGAAAAAGATTTGACTAAATGTCTTCAGCTTTACCTACGTCGAACACGGGGCACTCCATTTCACTGGGAGCGCTCGGCTGTTCTGCATCGATTGGCGCTCAACAGCCCAACGGAACTCCTCAGAATCTCTCTTTTCCCCATGCATCCCATGAGCGGTCGTCATGTGAGTCACAACTGGACGAGCGTGATGCGGCGACTGTTCGGCCATTGGTGCTATCGGTACGGAAACATCGCACTGCCGAAGTTCGCGAGCAGCAGGGGGTGAGCCAACGCACTTTGGCGCGTCGCTTGGGGATTGAAGTCAAAGCGCTGCAAGCGCTGGAGCAACCGGAGAGCGATCTAACTATCAGTCAATTGCAGTCGCTGCAAGCTGCGTTGGAGGTGCCTCTGGTCGATCTCTTGGAAGAGAGTAACGCTCTGTCGCGCCCCATCGCCGAGCGCGCCAAAATGGTGAAAGTCATGAAGACCGCAGTGGCTCTGCGCGAAACCAAATCGAATCGGCAAGTGGAGCGCATGGTGCAGATGTTGTGCGAGCAATTGACCGACGTCATGCCCGAGTTGGCCGAAGTCAGCGGCTGGCCACAGTACGGCAGTCGTCGCGGTCCATCCGCCCTGGGTAAAGCACTTTCTCAACCCATTGACACTAGCGACCTCAAATTCCCCGATTAGGCGTGTTTTATAAAATTGCCCTGGTGCGCGATTTGCCATTCTGCTATGGCTAACTGAGGTCTACAGGAAAAGCAGGATTTGTTCCAGGACGTTTGGAGTACCAGTCGCGCATGAAGAATCTACTTCACACATTCGCCAGGGGGAGTACCACGCTGCGAACCACGCGTTCTTGGCGATCGTCAATCGCGTTGGCTTCCTGCTTGGTGCTGCAGACCAGTCTAGGAAAAGCCGTCCAGGCTCAGGAGATTGAGTGGCTGAGATCGGCGGAGCAGGCGGCCAGTGTGGCGGCCAAAACAGGCAAGCCGATCTTGGTCTATATTCGTTCCGCCAATTGTCACTACTGCGACTTGATGCAGTCCAACGTCTGGCAAGATCCTACCGCTGCGGCGACTGTCATGCGCGATTTCGTACCGTTGAAACTGACCCGTGAAGAGAACCCACAAGCGGTCGAGATCTTGAAGGTCAAAGGATTTCCATCGACGATCATTTTCTCAACGGATCACACCTACGTCGATCGCTTAGATGGCTACGTTGACTCCGATCGCTTCCTGACTGCGGTAGGAAAAATGCGGTCCAAATCTTCGGCGCGTTAGCATCGTGCGGGAACTAACTATCCGATCTTAACCGTAGCTGCGGTCGCCAGACCGCAGGGAATCGACGTTCTGGCGAACGTAGCTACGACAGTTATTTCCCGCACGATGCTTAGTTGGACAGTGCCCCATTGGACGCTCGATTAACCCTGCACGATGTGGTTGGTGAGAGTGCCAATGCCAGTGATCGAGATGTTCACAATGTCGCCAGGCAGTAGGGTGAAATCACTATCGGGGACGATGCCTGTCCCCGTTAACAAAAACGCGCCACTGGGAAAGCTATTGTCCCTGCCGAGCCAGGAGACCAACTCTTCAAAACCGCGGGCCATCTGAGCGACATTTGTTTGTCCGCCAAACACCGACGCTTGACCTCGCCGAATGTCGAGCTCAATCTCGATCGATTCGCGGGGAGGCATACTTTCTACCAGCGTGATCCAGGGTCCCAAGCCACAGCACTGGTCGTACATTTTGGCTTGCGGCAGATAAAGCGGGTTGTCCCCTTCGATGTCGCGAGAACTCATGTCATTGCCGATAGTGAAGCCCACAATCTTCAGACGCGGCGAGAGTACCAACGTCAACTCTGGCTCGGGGACATTCCAGGTCGCATCGCTGCGAATCCGCAGGGCATCCGCCGCTCCGCGAACACGGTGCGGAGTTGCTTTGAAGAAAATCTCTGGGCGCGGCGATTGATAGACGCGATCATAACACGAGGCCGCCGCCTCAGACTCTTCCATTCTAGCCGTTTGACTGCGCTTGTAAGTCACCCCCGCCGCCCATACTTCTTGAGTATCGATCGGGGGGAGCAAACGAGCCTCAGTTACGAGGATTGTCTCCCCTGTCGCTGACAATCCACTCGCCGCAGCGAGCACATCATCGGCAGCTAGCAAAGCTGATAGATTGACATAACGTCCAGCGGCTAGGTCAAGCACTTCAATTGCGTCGCCGACTACGCGTCCGACAGACTGAAAGCCCTGTGAATTGAGCAGTTTGGCAAGTTTCATGGAACTGGGATAGTAAGCTAGTGTGGTGAGATAGAAAGCCAAGCGATTGCCATGTGATATGGCAAGCAAGACCGCTATTCTTACCTCACTCCATCTGTATCGCAATTACCCACAGCTACGCAGCTTCGCTACGATATCGACGGTAGGCCAAGAGCACTTCGTACATATCCTGTGGAATGTCGATTGTATCCTCCGCGAAATCCTCAATCCACGCGCGATTGGCTAGGGCCGCGTCGAGCAGTAATGGGAGCACATCCGTTGTCGAGACGCTCACGCGATTCCTTTCGCAGTAGCCCCTCTCGAGCGCTGACATCGAACGGGCATCTTCAGAGGGATTGAATTCGAACCGACGAAGGGGCTGAGCAGCCATTCAAACTCCAGGTGGGTTTGCTGAGGGGACACCGTGCTCCAACTGCAGAACATCTCTACCGTTGTGGCGTGAACGACGATAGCGACAGCGGCCCGAGTTGTTCTTGCCCCGCACGGGGCAAGCATGGATCACCCGATGCCGTCGCTAATCAATCCATCGGAAGTGGCGAGCTGTAGCGATTAGGGGAATTTTGCCGATTGCGAAAGTTTTCGTACTATCCGCTCGACGCGCCAGCCAGCGGATCCATGGCTCTCAGGTCCCGTGGTCGACGCCGATTCGCGAATCACCAACCCACTCGCTGGCGCGTCGAGCTGATACTGGATTTAGCACGTCGAATTCGCGAATACGCCTTGTAGTGAGCCAATAGTTTCGACTATTACCAACCAAGCACGCGCCTGGTCACTGCGGTGGGGGCGCGTCGTTGGCGTCCAAACTGATAGCCCTTAATCTCAATTGGCGAGAACAACGATGCTCAATCAATCCACACTCCGGCTCCAAGCCGCCAAGTTATTTTGTCTCGCGCTCGCCATCTACGGGCTGACCGTGCAATTCATCTCAGCCCCGGTCACAGCACAAGGCCCCGGCGGCGGAGGTGGAGGGCCAGGGGGACAAGGTGGAGCCCCCGCCTTTGAGGACCCCAAGTTCCGCGATAAAGTTTGGGAAGCGGGTGGCCCGCGCATGAGCGGCTTGCATGAAGGCAAGTTGGTCAAGGGAGTGCAGATCGTCGGCAACCAGTCGGTGAGTAAATCAAAAATTCTATCGCACATGCAGACGCGTCAAGATCGAACCTACGACGAAAAGCAACTTTGGTCCGACATTCACGAACTCTATCGCACCGACCTGTTTCGAAAGATCACGCCGCTGGTCTCGGAGTACGAAGACGGTGTAGTGGTCAAGCTACAGATCGCTGAACAACCGACCGTGACCGAAGTGGTTTTTCATGGCAATACGCGACTCGAGGATCGCATGTTGCAAAAGCACGCGGGCATTGAAGTTGGAGATCCCGCCAATCCTTTCTCTGTCGACATGGCCCGACAACGTCTGCTCGATTTATATTTCGAGAAGGGGATGAACCAAGCTGCCATCGAAGTGGTGGAGGGGCATCGCGCTGGAGATCGACGCATATTCTTTGAAATCTCCGAAGGCCCCGTCGAAAAGATCTGGGATATTAAGTTCATTGGTAATGCAGTCTTCTCGGGCCCCGTCTTGGCAACCAAAATCAAGTCGCGTGATGCCAAAGGTGGTCTGACCCCCTACTTCGTCAACGTGGCCAGTCGCAGCAAGATTGAAGAAGACAAAAATGGATTGGTTGCGTTCTACCGGTCGCTCGGCTACTTCAGCGCTCGCGTCGACTATCGCGCTGATTACTACGGTAGCGGCGAGTACATCGATCTAACATTTGTCATCGATGAAGGACCGCAGTTCCGAGTTCGCAACGTATCGATCATCGGCAATCAGTATTTTCCAACAGACGTGTTGATGGCAGCCTTGGAGCTGAAGTCGGGTGAGCCGTTCAAGTTGCTGCACATGAATCGCGACCAGCTTAAACTCCGCAACGAATACTATGGCCGACAGGGTTTCGTCTACGTCGACATTTCACCCGAGCCACGTTTCATCCAAGAAACAGACGAGATCGATATTGTGTACCGCATCACTGAAGGGGATCAGCATTACGCTGGGGACATCCGCGTCCATATCGATGGTGACTCCAGTCATACTCGCCACAATGTGGTGGTCAACCATCTCGGCTTTCGCGAAGGTGAGCTCATCGACTTGGCTGAACTAGAAGCGTCGGAAAGACGATTGAAGTTTTCACAAATCTTTGAAGTTAATCCGGCAACCGGTGAACCTCCACGAATCGAAGTCCAAGCACCTGATGAAGATGCGAATTTTGACTATTAGGTTGCCCTTGACAGCCACTCGCAATGGCCACTAACAACCGTAGAGAAAACAGCGATGAGATGCTCAAACTAGGAAGCATGATGAGACAAGAAGTCCTCAGCAGTCGGATGGCTCGCGGCGCGGCACGGGTGGACACCCCGTGGACTGTGGTGCGCGGGCTCATGATCGCGCTGCTGGTTGGCCTGTGGGCTGGCGCTGTGGGTTGTCAAACGACTCAGCCACTTTCCAGTGGAGGCTTGCCTTCGAACCTCAGTCGCGGACTGAGTTCCAGTTATAAACCTCCCGCCGACTCCGTTGGGGCTTCCGAAACTGAGACTACTTCTGCCACTTCGACAACAGCGATCAACACCAGCCCTACGGCGCGCATTCGTGGACAATCACCGGCACAGTGGAATACATCGTCTCCCGGAACGGACGCTTATCGCAATCCAATGGCCCCCACCACTGCGGCCCCATATGGAACGCCGACAGCAGGTGGCGGACAATACGTGACGACTCCAGTGACGGTGAATTCGCCGCCACCCAGCTATGCTGCTCCGCAGGGTGGCTATGCTGCTGCGCAGGGTGGCTATGCTGCTCCGCAGGGTGGCTACGGTCCGCCCCAAGCTGGCTATAGTGCTGGTGGCTATGGCTACTCTGCGCCTGGGGCGGTATCTGGTGCGTCTCCCGGTGACTATAGTGCTACCATCGCGCCTGGCGTGACACAGCTTCCGAACACGATGCAATCAACGATCGCCCCCGGTGCCTTCCCCAGTTACGATCCGTCGGGCGTTCCCTATCCTGACATCTCTGCCCCCGCTGGCAATGGCTATCGACCACGACAGCGTATTTCACCCATTGATGTCTATGTGCAGGAAGCGCGGACGGGGCGCATCATCCTAGGTGGCTCGGTCAATAGTGATTTAGGAGTTGCTGGGCAGTTGGTGATCGACGAACGCAACTTCGATATTCGCAATGTCCCACGCAGTTGGAATGATCTGTGGAGTGGTCGCGCGTTCCGTGGCGGCGGACAGAATTTCCGCGCTGAATTAATGCCAGGCAACCAAGTCCAGCGGTACACCGTCAACTGGACCGAACGCAATCTATTTGGTTACTTGCCATATAGTTTGTCGGTCGGCGGTTTTTACTACACTCGCCAATATCGTGACTGGACCGAACAACGCTTGGGTGGTCGTGCAGCGCTGGGTTACGAAGTGACGAAGGATTTGTCGATCAGCACCGAACTGCGGATGGAGGATGTCAACATCTCCAATCCTCGCATTTCGGGTGTCAGCGAACTTGATTCCGCATTGGGGAGCAACGACATCTACACGGCTCGTTTACGCGTTGCCCGCGATACTCGCGATAGCCCATTCATGTCGACCGAAGGTGCCTTGCTCGAATTGATCTTTGATCAAGTGTTCGGCGAGTTTGACTACTCCCGCGCAAATTTGAATTACAGTCGCTACTTCCTAATGCGTGAACGGCCTGATGGTGGTGGACGTCACACGCTGGCCAGCACTTGGAAGTTCGGTGTGACTGGTTCGCAAACTCCGATCTTCGAGAATTACTATGCCGGTGGTTACAGCACGCTCCGTGGTTTTAGTTTCCGCGGTGCGAGTCCCAAGGTGAACGACGTGCAGGTGGGTGGTGAATTGATGTTCCTGGGAAGTTTGGAATATCTATTCCCACTGACCGCGGATGAAATGTTGCGTGGCGTGGCCTTCGTCGACTACGGTACCGTGGAGCAGGATTTGCAAATAAAGAGCGAGAATTTTCGCGTCGCACCTGGTCTCGGATTGCGGGTGACAGTCCCTGCCTTGGGGCCAGCTCCGCTGGCGTTTGACTTCGCTTATCCCATCAATCACGCCGACACCGACCAAAAACAGGTCTTCAGCTTCTTCATGGGCTTCACGCGATAAGTTCGCGCCAATATTAGCTCGACGCGTCAGTGAAAAAAGGGAAATAGCTCGCGGACTTCGGCGTCGGTGGGCTGACGACCGTATTCGCAGATTTCAAACGCCTCCGCATAAGTCACTTGTTGGGCTTTCTCAGATCCGTACCAACGGGCCAAGGTGTCGCGGAACTTTTCAGCTTCTGCTTTGGACCGTTTGTCCCATCGCTCCCGCAACCAAGCTCGCCGCAATTCGGGTTGCGAGGCGGGTGGGGCAGCGTCCATTTTGGCTTGACTCCCCAGCGCGCCCCCTTCAAAGGTTTGTGACTCCAGAGCCATGAGCGCATCGACTTTCAATTCAAACACGCTATCGATGGCGACGACAATGTCGGCTTTAAAGGGATAGGGGCGCAGAAACGAATCACTGGAATACAAGAAGACAGGATTGTCTTGCAACGGTGGCGAATCGGGGCAGAAGAAAGGGACCGACACCATGTACGCCGAATCCTGCACAAGTTCCCCCACGGCGCGATGATCGGGATGGTAATCCCAGGGTCGATGCGCGATGACCACGTCGGCTTTCCAATCTCGAATCAGCCGCGTAACGGTGCGGCGGTTTTCCAGGGTGGCTTCCAATTCTCCATCGTGAATATCGAGCACTTGCGAAGTGACTCCCAATCGCTGGGCGACCGCTGCCGATTCCAGAGTGCGACGCTTGGCCAGCGGTCCGCCAGCCATTGCCCAATGGCCAATATCACCATTGGTCAGCGATACCAACTTGACTTTGTGTCCCGCTTGGGCCCAGAGCGCCGCCACACCACCACTTTTGTATTCCGCATCGTCAGGATGCGCGCCGAAGCAGATGATCCGCAACTCTTTGTTGGCTGAGCTGGTTTGTTTGGCATCTTTCGGCTGAGCGCAAACAGGTAAAGCGCTGAGTATCGTTAGAGTCAAACAAAGCACACTCCGAAAGAATCGTGAGTCGTGACTTAGTGACTGTGGGGAAAGTTGGTGGAAGTGTATGAGTTGCATGCTTCGTTACCCTTTGCGGTTGATCGTTTGAAACGCACTGGTTGATGGGCGTAGACCCGTCATCGTAACATGGAACTCCAATGTTTCGTTCGGAGGCGTGAACGGTTATTTATCTTTTTGCCGCACATTTTTTTGTCGACCGCATTCCATCCCGAACGCTTCTGGGCTGGATTGAAGTTGCCCGGCACACTCAATTAACTGCTAGTTCTTTCCGACAAAAAGATGTGCGGCAAAAAGATGATAGGCTCGATAGCATTTCGACTAGCGCTATACGGCAAATGGGAGTGGCTCTCCGCGAACGCCTGCTAGGATATTTCGCGCGGCGCGTACGGCCATGGCATCGCGCGCCTGGATAGTGGCGCTGCCGATGTGCGGCAGGATCAAGCAATTGTCAAGTTGCAGTAGTGGATCATTTGGCGGTAACGGTTCCGGAGTACAGACGTCGAGCCCAGCAGCGAAGAGCTTGCGGCTGCTGAGCGCCTCGACCAAGGCGGCTTGATCGATCACTTCGCCGCGGGCTGTATTGACTAAAACCGCGCTTGGTTTCATGCTCGACAGCGCGGCGGCGTCGATAAGGTGACGCGTCTGATCCGTGAGTGGTACATGCAGACTTACAAAGTCGCTTGACCTTAGCAGCTCGTCCAACTCTACCTGACGGGCCCCTAGTTCTTGTTCCAGCTGTGGCTTGGGCTGCCGCGCAGTGTACAAGACGCGCATCCGCCAACCGCCATGCAGTCGTCGCGCTACTGCTTCTCCGATGCGCCCCAGCCCCACGATCCCGACCGTCTTACCTACTAAGTCCAGCCCAATCCACCCCAGCGGCTCCCAAGTCTTCCAGTCGCCACGGGTCACCGCACGAGCGCTTTCGACCATGCGTCGAGCCATAGCCAACATCAATCCGACGGCGATGTCTGCGGTGGCATCGGTCAGCACATCAGGCGTATTGCCGACGGCGATCCCGCGCCGCTGAGCTTCGTCAACCAAGATGTTGTTGGTGCCGACTGCGAAATTGCTAACGACCTTCAGTTGGCACCCCGCAGCATCAAACACTTCTCCGTCGATGCGCTCGCTGAGCAAAGAGAGGATGCCATCGCAACCACGCACGCCACTGAGTAACTCTTCACGGCTCGGTGGCAGCGGTCCGGTGTGCAACCGCACCTCACACTGCTCGTACAGCAATTGCAAACCAGCGTCTGGGATCTGACGCGCGACAAAGACGAGTGGTTTAGACACGTGCGGTCTCAGCTATAAAATTGTCAGACGAAATTCTTAGATATAGAACATGGCGTTGGATGCATCGCGACAACGTACCAGGAGGTCAGCCAGTGTCAACTGATCGAGCAACATCCGCTGTTGCAAATGGAGTTGATGCCAAACTTCGCTTACCGTGTCGCTGAGCGGTGATCCACGCTCGATCCCTAAGCCGGGACTCGTCGGACAAACCGCATCGACGATATCTCCCACGCTGATCGACTGCGGCGAGCGTTCCAGGAAAAATCCACCGTTGGCACCACGCGTGCTGGAGATTAAGCCGGCAGAGCGTAATTGCTGTAGGATCTGCGTTAAGAACTGACTCGGGATCGACTGTTCCACGGCGATTTGACGCGCAGCCTGTACTTCCCGCGATTCGTATTTGGCGGCCAACACCAGCATGGCCAGAGTCGCATAATGGGCCTTGATCGGTAACTGCATGAAAGCGAACCTCTAATCCGATGTGTGCAAGCCGCACTCGGTTTTTGCAAAGCCACTCCAGCGTCCCGCCCGTTCATCTTCACCAGGCAATACACTTCGCGTACAAGGCCAGCAACCGACACTGGTAAAGCCCTGATCGTGCAGCGGGTTGTAAGGGATGTCAGCCTCATTGATCAAGCTCCAGACATCTTTCTTAGTCCAGTTGGCCAGCGGACTGACTTTCACCAAACCAAATTTTTTGTCCCAGCCCACGATCGGTGCCTTCGCCCGATCGGGACTCTGGTCACGACGAATCGCACTCGCCCAAGCATCAAACCCCTCGGCGGCCCGCTGCAGCACCGATAGCTTGCGATCAAAGCAACAACGATTGGGATCATGGCTGTAAACCGGTCCACCATTGGCCGCTTCATACGCGACCACCGTCATCGCGGGTTGTTTCATTTCGACCGCCATGCCATACCGACGCTTGACTTCCTCACGCAACTCTAATGTCTCTTTGAATTGGTAGCCAGTATCCAAATTGAAAACCGGCGTTTCGGGAGCGATCTCGGCCAACATGTGGATAATGGTCATCCCCTCTGGTCCGAAGGCAGTAGCCATCGTGAACTTCGGAGCGTAACGTTCGACCGCCCACCGCAGAATGGCTTGGGGGGTTGCCGACTCCAACTCCTGACTGGCCGCAGCCAACTCCGCTAGTAGTTCTGGATTGGGGGTCTGCACCGGCTGCGCTGCTGATAGTCGGCTCTCCCCAACCACGGATGGCTGACTCTCCAGGATTGGCAACAGTGGTAACACGCCGCTGTGGCTTGGGTTTTCCATAATTCGACTCGCTGAACTGATCATTCCTGGCGTCCTGGTAGACTGACTAATGACTTAAAGTATACTATTGAGACCAAAATAGTCAAGTATCGATATCTAGCTCTACTTATCGGCAGATTAGGCTTTCAAAAATGGGGGGATCAAAGGGAATTGCCGATTTTGAGCATTGGATTGCGACGCGTTACATCCAACAGACTAGTTTTCGGCGGTGAGAACCCATCGGGCATAACAGCCAAGATCGATGAAGAACATTTACACTCAGGTTTCTTGCCGGAAGCTAACTTTACATCTTGATTCCCTTTAGCATTTCCATTTTTTTGCCGCACATTTTTTTGTCGGATGCAACCTTTAGAATCCGCACGTCATACCTGCACTAGTGCCAGGATTCCTGTCAACCTCAGGTATTTGCCGGCATTCACTAGCAACAACTCAAGCAGACCGCATGGACGCAATTCGCATTCAATCTAAGTTCCTGGTCGTCTCACCGACTCGCATCTTGCACCCCGCGCAGATTGTCGTGCGGCAGGGGCGAGTTGTTGAGTTGACACAGCACACGAATCAAACTCCCGATATTGACTTGGGGGAAACGGCCTTAATTCCAGGACTGGTCAATCCACACACTCACCTCGAATTCAGCTCACTGCGAGTCCCCTTTTCAACGGGTGAGAATTTCCCGAGTTGGATTGCTCGAGTGATCGCCTATCGTCAAAGCGTAGCCGAAACAACGGCTGGCACCGCGACGAACTCACAACCGGGAACGCTAACGAAGGGAGTTCACGCCGGATTGCGAGAGTGTTTTCTGAGCGGAACGACGCTGGTGGGAGACATCGTTACTCCACCTTGGAAACCAAGTTGCTTGCCTAGTGCCCAAGGATTCGGTGCCGCAGTGACCGAGCAACCGAATGATTTTGAGATGGTGCCCCCCGCACTAAACCGATCCGCCTGGTGGGAGCATTTTGGACCGCTTAGTTATCCGCGCGTGGTTGCGTTTGCCGAGCTGCTTGGCTTGGGGGCTGAGCGATTTGAGTCGAGTTGGCGTTGGGCCAGCGCGATGACCGAGCACGATAATAGTGAATTGTTGCAGTTCCACGCTCTGTCGCCCCATGCGCCCTACTCGGTCCACTTCCCAACGCTGGAGCGAATAGCCTCC
The DNA here is from genome assembly GCA_041741715.1 of Pirellulaceae bacterium. Classification (GTDB taxonomy): domain Bacteria; phylum Planctomycetota; class Planctomycetia; order Pirellulales; family Pirellulaceae; genus Aureliella. Next base: position 97,786 of record JBGSJT010000697.1, read on the forward strand.
GAGTTGTCTCCCACAAAACTACTGGCCATGCACGTCGCCGAAAGTCCAGCCGAGCTTGAGTGGTTGAACGCCGGGACCGGTCCGTTTCACGCGATGTACGAGCGGCTGGGAATCGCAGTGGAATGTCCGCCGCCAACGCCCCCGCCAAGTATCGACCAGTGCATTGAGCTCTTGTCGCGCCGCGAACGGGCCTTGTTGATCCACGGCAACTATCTAACGCCAGCGCAGATCGAAAGCGTTGCGGCGGCCCCCGGCATCACAGTCGTCTATTGCCCCCGCACCCATGCGCACTTCGACCATGCTCGCTACCCGCTGGAGGAAATGCTCTCTGCCGGATTGCAGGTCGTGTTGGGAACCGATTCGCGGGCGAGTAATCCCGATTTAAGTTTGTGGGATGAAGTGGTACACGTTCGACAACAATTTCCAGAGATTGCTCCCAGCAAATTGTTCGACTGGGTGACGCTAGGTGCTGCACGCGCGCTGGGTTTGGAACATGATTTCGGTTCGTTGGAGCCGGGCCGATTGGCCCATGCCTGCGCGATACCAGCGCACGCGAATTGGAACGTCCGCAATCTACTAGAAGAATTGGGCCTGCACACCACTTCGGAACTCGGGATGCACCCGCTAATTTGTGTGATCGCAGATAAATTTAATTCGTAGCAGCAGTCGCCAGAATGCAGGGCTCACACCTGGGGTAGGCGTGGTGATTCAGGCAGAGTAGACGCTGAGGATTGCTTACGCCAGTGAAAAAACTGAACAACTGGGGACAATTGTTCTACTCTCAATCCAGCTTGAACTGTCCGTTTTCTTGTCCTATTAGTTTTGATATTCCCGTTGTGTTAGAATAGAGAACAAGTTGGATAACACTTCCTCACTGTTGTCGTTGCAAGGACGATCCAGCAGATTGTTTGTGAGAAATCTGAAAGCACCGTTATATGAATGCAAACGCCGCCGTGGCTGCGAATCTGTCGGACATCTTGATCGACCTGGGGAGTATTCCCATCGAGCGTGTTCGACTTGACCCCAAACCTGGCTCGGCCACAATCGATGACGTGGTGCGCATTAACAACCAAGGTGGCATGTGCGAACTAGTCGACGCGACGCTAGTGGAGAAAGCGATGGGGTGGCGAGAATCCTTGTTGGCAGTGGCGCTTAGTCGTTTATTAAGCGAATTTGTTAGCAACAACAACCTTGGTCTAGTCTCTGGTGCTGACGGATTCATGAGAATATTGCGTTCGCAGGTACGCGGACCGGACGTGGCGTTCGTTTCTTGGGAGCGATTGCCCGATGGAAAAGTTCCTGACGTGGCTGTCCCTGAGATCGTTCCCGATTTAGCGATTGAGGTTCTCAGCGAGGGGAATACTTACGCCGAGATGGCGCGTAAGCGCCGTGAGTATTTTCACGCTGGCGTGAAACAAGTGTGGATGGTGGATCCACGCGAGCGAACGGTGGCTGTTTACACAGACATCATGCGTTATGAGTTGCTGAACGAAGATGCTTACCTTAGCGGTGGCGACGTGCTACCCGGACTGGCGATATCGCTGGCTCAAGTATTCGCCGAACTCGATCGCTGCAGACCTGACAACGTTTGACGGTGCGTCAATCACGCGATTGGTCACTGCCCGACAAGCGGGCGGCTAATTGGACAGCGCCACATTCGGTCCCAATATCAGCTCGACGCTTCTCGCTGATCGCAGATACCCCCCAACTCTCCCTCGGGGAGATTCGCGACGGGCAGCGACGTAGTTGGTCGGCGAGCGGTGAGGGGGGATTGCCCTCCCCGTCGCTGGGGCTCCGACCCTCCCTTCCGAAAGTCGCGTCAGAAAGACGCAACTTTCGGCGGGAGGGTGACTTACGTTCGGCCTTACCGGCGATCAGCGAGAAGTGTCGCAATTTCCGCTTGGTTGACCGGTGCAATGACGCCACGTTCGGTGATGAGTCCGGTGATCAACTCGGCTGGGGTAACGTCGAACGCTGGGTTGTAGACATCAACTCCCGAGGGGGCAATGGCGTGACCGTAGGGAGCAATTACTTCGGCATGATCACGTTCTTCGATCGGAATGTCAGCACCGTCGATCAAATTAAAATCGAAGGTACTGCTAGGCGCAGCCACGTAGAAGGGGACGCCGTGGTACTTGGCACTCACCGCCAGTCCGTAGGTCCCAATCTTGTTGGCCGCATCGCCCCGCGCGGTGATGCGATCCGCACCCACAATGACCGCATCGACGTGTCGAGTCTGCATGACGTGCGCCGCCATTGAATCGCAAATCACCGTGGTGGGAATGCCGCGCTGAGTCAACTCCCAAGCGGTCAACCTCGCCCCTTGCCATAGTGGTCGTGTCTCATCCGCGTAGACCTGCAGTCGCTTGCCCTGATCTTGACAAGTGAACATGACACTCAGCGCGGTACCATATTCGGCGGTCGCCAAGCCACCCGCGTTGCAGTGCGTGATGATGGTTGCTCCATCCGCGATGAGCTCGGCACCGTGTCGACCGATGGCCCGGCACATGTGGCGATCTTCATCGTGAATGGCCCTAGCCTCTTGTAAGAGCTTGACCGCTAAATCACTCTCTCCTTGCCGATGCGCGGCGACGACAGCCCGCATGCGATCCAAGGCCCAGAAGAGATTGACCGCTGTGGGGCGACTGCTGGCTAAATAGTCTGCTGCCTGCAGGGCTAATTGTTGTGGACTGTCCGAGCGGTGACTGGCATCAGCCCGCTGTGATAGCACCACACCATAAGCGGCCGCGATACCAATTGCCGGCGCACCTCGGACGCGTAGCATCTTGATCGCTTCCCACACCGTCTCCACATGTCGGCACTCGATCGTCCGCAATTCGCTGGGGAGAAGAGTTTGATCGATCAGCCGCAGAACACCACTGGCATCCCCCAGCCACTCGATCGCGCGGAGCGCGGCGGAAGTAATGCCCGCCAAATTGACTGTTCGATCAGAAAGAGTGGACATCGTAATCGCCTAAAAAAAAGGCTCTATGGAAGAATGTGTGGGTGGATTCGCAGGGGGATTTAGGTTTTCTGAGGCATGGGAGGATAAAAACAATTCCTAAAGAATGCCCTGCCGCATGGTGACACACGGCAGAGCTGGCGGATTGTTTCCACCC